>CAVFBQ010000172.1:0-9382 GCA_963620455.1 uncultured Eubacteriales bacterium | reverse complement strand
ACCTGAAACAACCCATTTATCTGTATTTTCAGTATCTTCAACTCTCATACTAACATTTTTTTCTAATTCATCATATAATCTTTTTCTCAATTGACGAGAAGTTACAAACTTACCTTCTTGACCTGCATAAGGGCTGTCATTTACAGAGAAATTCATTTGTAATGTAGGTTCGTCAATATGAATAAGTGGTAAAGCTTCTGGATTATCTAATGAAGAAATTGTTTCACCAATTTGAACATCAGAAAAACCAGCAATACCAACAATGTCACCTGCTGAAGCTTCTTCAATTTCTACACGACCTAAATCGTGGAAACCAAACAATTTTGTGATTTTACATCTTTGAACAGAACCATCAGCCTTGATTAATGACAAAGTTTCTTGAGATTTCAAGTGACCATTTTTAATTCTACCAATTGCAATACGACCAACATAATCGTTGTAATCCAATGTTGTTACGTGGAATTGAAGATTTGCATCGGCATCACCTTCTGGATGTTTAATGTTTTCGATAATGCAATCCATCAATGGCGCAATATTGTCACTTTCATCTTCCAATTCTTTTTTAGCAAAGCCTTGTAATGAACTTGCGTAAATAATTGGGAAATCAATTAATTCTTCGTTATCAGTTAATTCTGTAAATAAATCGAATACTTTGTCTAATGCTAAATCAGGTTCTGCTGCTGGTTTATCAATTTTGTTGATAACAACTATAATTCTTAAACCTAATTCAAGAGCTTTTGAAAGTACAAATCTTGTTTGAGGCATAGGACCTTCGGCAGCATCAACAATAAGAAGTGCACCGTCAACCATACCTAATACACGTTCTACTTCACCACCAAAGTCGGCGTGACCTGGGGTGTCAACTACGTTGATGTGATAACCTTTGTAATCAACAGAAATATTTTTAGAAAGGATTGTGATACCTCTTTCTCTTTCAAGGTCGTTTGAGTCTAAAACGCAAGCTTGAACTTCTTGGTTATCTCTAAATACACCACTTTGTTTCAACATACAATCTACCATTGAAGTTTTACCGTGGTCAACGTGTGCAATAATCGCGATATTGCGTAATTTTTCTATGTCCATAATTCCAATTCTTCCATTATTTCGTCTGTGTACATTTTATTTATATCACAGAAAAAATTTAGAGTAAATTAATTTTTCCCGTATCAAAATGGAAATGCGCACCAACAATTTCTAAATTTCCGCTTGAAACAGCCTCATTAATTATCATAGAACGCTCTTTCAACAATTTTATAAGTGTTTGAGTGTGCATTTTTGTAATTTCATCGTAATGCAAATGACTTTGTTCTTCAACAATAGGGCATAAATTACTCATTATTGAGGTGTAAGATTCTTTATTTTCTGCGTAATAATCTTTTGCATATTTTGTAACCCCACAATCGTCGTGCCCTAAAAGGATTAGAAGAGGAGTTTTTAATTTAGAAACACCAAATTCAATACTTTCCAAGATATCAAAAGTTAAACCAATTGTTGCTCCAGCAGTTCTAACTACAAAAAGTTCGCCAATGCCACAATCAAAAATAACTTCAGGAATTACACGAGAGTCTGAACAACTTAAAATAATGGTTTTAGGCTCTTGATGTGTCATAAATTGTTTTAGAGTTTCAAGGTTACGTGTATGGCAAGAACATTCACCTTTCACAAAGCGCTCATTACCGTCCATTAATCGTTGAATCTCTTGTCTTTGAATATCGTTCATAAATATTATATCCTTTCCTATTAATATATATTATAATTGTTGAACACTATTTTATCATTTTAAGAAAGAGGTTACAATGACTAAGACAACGATGTTTACAAATTTAAAAGGTAATCTTTTCGGAGGCATTACAGCTGGCGTAATTGCGTTACCTTTAGCCTTAGCCTTTGGCGTAGCCAGCGGACTCGGTGCAGCAGCAGGTTTATGGGGTGCAATCATAGTCGGACTTTTTGCATCAATATTTGGTGGAACGGCTACTCAAATATCAGGTCCAACAGGACCAATGACGGTAGTTATAGCTTCACTTGTATTAACATACCCTGATAATCCGAAAGTTATATTTACCGCAATCTTTTTAGCAGGATTAGTTCAAATCTGTTTGTCATTTACAGGAGTTGCAAAATTAATTCACTTTGTCCCATATCCTGTTGTATCTGGATTTATGTGCGGTATTGGGGTTATTATTATTTTGCTTCAATTAGCACCATTCCTTGGTTTGGAAGCAAGTGGAACTCCTATTGAACAAATTTTTCAAGTATTCAAACACTTGCCAGAAGTAAGTTGTACCGCAATTATTTTAAGCATAACCGCTTTAGCAGTAATATTTTTAATACCAAAGAAGATAACAAAATACTGTCCTAGCTCACTTTTAGCACTCGTTGTTGGGACTGTTATTTCTATCGTTTTTCATTTTGACGTAAAAACTATTGGTGAAATTCCTTTAGGATTACCTCATTTTGAATTAGGTTTAATTTCATTCCACGATTTTCAAACTATTTTACCACTTGCAATAACTCTTGCAATTCTTGGTTCAATCGACTCTCTTTTGACTTGTTTGGTTGTTGATTCAATCACAAATACAAAACATAATTCTAATCAAGAACTTGTAGGACAAGGTATCGGAAACGCTTTAGCAGGTATGTTTGGAGGTTTAGCAGGTGCTGGGGCAACTATGAGAACCTTAATCAACATCAATAGTGGAGCAACTGGCAGACTTTCAGGGATTGCTCATTCTGTATTTTTAATCTGCGTAGTACTATTTTTAGCACCTTTTGCATCGCAAATTCCACTTGCTGTTCTCGCAGCAATATTAATTAAAGTCGGTATAGATATTATTGATTACAAATATTTAAAAGTAATCATACATTCATCAAAAGCTGATATTTTAGTTATGACAACAGTATTTGTACTTACTATAATTGATAATTTAATCTTTGCTGTTGGTGTAGGTATCGTTCTTTCTGCTGTACTATTTGCGGTAAGAGCAACTCAAGATTTAAAAGTTAACACATACGACCACGAAATACCTAATCTTGATGGAGATTGCAAACTATATCTCGGCATTTTACATATTGATGGAATGTTTTTCTTCGGCTCAGCTTCAACAGTATTGGCAAGAAGTGAAACTTTACTAAATAAAGAAACCATCATCATTGATTGTCAAAAGATAAAATCAATGGATATCTCAGCAACATTTGCGCTTGAAACAATGATTTCAAGACTAAAAGAGGCTAATGTTCATATAGTTGTTGTATTTAACAATGCAAAAATTGCTAGAGAACAGTTATTCAGCGGACTTTCACAAAGTATAACAAGACATGACATAACACTCTCAATGGATAGAGCTATTCAAAAAGCAACTAAGTATCACAATGAAAAAGGAACTTGTTTAATCAAATAAAAGATATGAAAAAAGGCGCGGATTGCTTTGCAATCCGCGCCTTTTCGTTAGACAAAAAATTAAATTAGCCTTCCATTACAGAAATACTTGTAATTCCTGAATTTCTAGCATTATCCATTAATTTTACAACTGCACCGTGAGTTGAATTTGGAGCTGATTGAATTAACAAACCGTCAGGTTTATCTTTAGAGGTATTCTTCAATACGGATTCTAAATCTTGTTCTGCGACTTCTTGGTCGTTGATATAATACTTGTTATCATCAGTAACTTGAACATTCAAGATTTTAGTATCTTTCTGTATATTTTCCTCTTTAACAATTTCAGGAACAGTCAAATTAAGACCTTGACTATCTAATAATGGCGCAATAACCATCATTATGATAAGCAATACTAAGAAAATATCTGTCAACGGTGTGATGTTAATTTCATTGAAACAATCACGTTTATTTCTAGCCATAATTATTCAACCCATTCTTCGTCATCTGTTGGAATACTACTTCTTTGAACCTTTGTTCTACCCATATCAGCAGGTGTTGAAGTTGGCATTTCTAGTTTATCAGATGACATACTGTCATTTTTTAATTGATTTTGTTCTTTTTTGCTCAATGGTTCACCTGCTACGATTAATTTTTCATAGCCTGCTTCTTGAGCTGCATCCATAATTTTTAAGACAATGGAATTTTTAGCATCTGTATCAGCTTTTACAACAACTTCTTTCTTTTCTAAAGTCGGAAGTAATGTTGATAATTCTGATGCTAAAGCACTTGGAGAAGTTTCTTTACCATTAATGTACATCAAACCTTCTTTTGTAACAGAAACTGTACAATTTTTTTGTTCAATTGAGATACCGCTATTAATCTCTGGGATATTAATACTGTTATCCATTGATTGGAAAGTAGGCGCTACAACCATCATAATGATAAGTAGTACCAAGAAAATATCCGTTAGTGGTGTGATATTAATTTCAGTAAAAAGAGCTTCTTTACCTTTGCTTGTCTTCATTGCCATTGTTTAATAATCCTTATAGAGCAATATTTTGTGATGTTTGAACTGTTGTTTCTTCATTTGAATCAACAAAGCTCAAGAATAATAATTTAATTAAGTTAAAATCATCTTCATAACGTTTAACAACTGATTGGAAGTAGTTGTAGAAGATAACTGCAACAATTGCAACGCCTAAACCGAAAGCAGTAGCGATTAATGCAGAACCGATACCCATTGCAACTGCTGCTGACTGGTTACCTTGAGTTGCCAAATCTTGAAATGTGTACAAAATTCTAACAACTGTACCAAACAAACCTAAGAATGGAGCAACACCACCAATTGTACCTAAAACAGTTAAGTGATTTTCTAATTTTCTTGTAGCAAGAGCTGCTGCAATATCAAATGAACGAGAGAAACCAGCTTTTTGTTCAGAGAAAATTCTAACAGCTTCTTCTGTAACTTCACCGATTACACCACCCAATTGAATTGATAAGTTTTGAGCGCCTGCCATACTGTTTTTAGCCAATTCCTTTTGTAATTTAGGAATGAACTGAACTACATCTCTTTTGTTTTTACCATAAAAAGAGTATCTGTTGATTGCCACTGTAACAACCAAAATTGAACAGATTAAAATTGGTGTTAAAACGGGCCAATCTAATTGAATTGAATGTAAAATTAATTCCATGTTTTTTGTCCTTTATTTTTTGTACTAACTAATATCACTTATTATCTATAACTTGCACCAAATACGTTGTAATCGAATGTAAATTGAATATCTACACTTGAACCTTTAAAGTTTGCTGGTAAAGGTCTGAATGGAGCAGTTAATTTAACCGCTTGCAAGGCTGCATTATCAGCAGAGGCTAGACCAGAACTCTTATAAACACTAACCGATAAAAGTCTGCCGTCACGCGCAATTTTGAATAATAGCACTACACGTTTACTTTCGTTACCTTTTGGAGGATCCCAATTTGCTTTGATACGACGTTGCAAATCTGCCATGTATGGTCCAAAATCTGGTTGTGCAATTGCATCAATACCAGGTCTACCACCGCCACCACTAGGATTGCCATAGTTGCCAGAACCTCCTCGGCTTGCACCAGAGCCACGAGAACCAGTACCGTATGAAGAGCCCGTTCTTGAGCCAGATGCTGAGCTTGAACCTGAATGATAAGTAGGAGCTAATGATGGATTTGGTGAATATCCACCACCTGCAGATTTTCGAGCTGTACCACTGCCACTTACTGGACCTGTTGAGTATTTACCTGTCGCATGAGATGGTGGAACAGGTACATTAAATGCAGTTTTCGGTGTTGTTGTAACCTTTGGAGCTGCTGGTTTTGTAGCAGAAGGTCTTACACTTGGAGCTGCTGGCTTTGGAGTAGAAACCTTCTTTGTTGGAGTTTTTGAACCACCACTTGTCGTTTGAGGTTTTACAACTGGTTTATTTACTGTTTTCTTTGGAGCTGGATTAGTAACAGCTTTTTTAACAGCTTTTTTTGGAGCTGGAGATGCTTGTTTTTGTTTTGCATTTTTGGCAGGTTTTGGAGAAGGCATTGAAACCTTACGTTTAGGGTCATTAATACCACCACCACGAGAGTTCATATTTGAACGGTATGGTGTTTTCATGTTTCTTGGAGTGGCTTCTCTATCAACCAAAACAAACTCAATATCATTCATTTTTGGTTTTGGTCTTTCAGCCATAAATAAATTTATACCTAAAAGCGCTAAAATAAGACCAATTAAAGCTATTGCTCCAACTACAGCAGGGTGCAATATTAATGATAAAACAAAGGCTTTCTTTATTGAAATATAGTCTTTGTTATCTTTGATAACAGCTGGCGTTGTATAGCCATGTTGTTCGTTATCATCTTCGTCTATTAAACTATTAATATTTCCTAGAATTGACATTTGATATCCCACTTTTTATTTTATACTTTTACAAAAAGTATAAAATAATTTATTCCCTAACCTTCTAATCCTCATAGCTATATGCTGAAGGATTTACTGTAATTGGCTGATTTAAAATAATATCTATACGTGAATTTGCTGGAATAGAAACAGGGTTTCCTTTTTGAGCTGCAGCCTTGACTGCACCACCACCAGCACCAACAGCAGTACCTAAAGCTGCACCACGACCTACGTCACCACCAGCTAATGCACCGAACACAAGTCCTGATAAAGCACCTGCTGCAGTACCTACGGCCATATTTTTTGCATATTCTTTTGTTACGTCCATCTTTGTTCCGCCAACTAGAACGCCTGAACCGTCATTAGTTTTAATTACGCCTGAAATTGGGATTTGAACACCATAAGGAGTTGTAATTTGTGTAAACAAAATTTTAACTTTACCGTTCATATCACCATATTTAGCTTTTGACAATTCTGTAACAGTACCGTAAACAGTACTTCCTGCTGGAGCAATCATTTTTCCACTGTAATAAAAATCTGAACCTAAGGCTAATTGAACTGCTTGACCTTTTACTAAGTTTTCAGAACCAATTTCCGTTGTTGTTACGGCTGAAATAACAGCTCCTGCTGGAACACTTACAACAGAACCTTTTAACGGTTGTCCAGAATATACTTGAGATGATGAATCATACTGAAAATTTGATGCAGCAAATGATGCATTCATCGTAATAAATGTTGTGATTAAAAGAAAGCTAATTTGTTTTTTCATATCATTACCTCATAAAAATATACGATAATGATATTTTATTTATTTTATTCAATCGTGTCAATTTGTTAAGGTATGTGTAATGTATGCAGGACTTGTTAACACGATCATAAGGTCTGCACCCGCAGCGATAGTAAGGTGTTCGCCCATTTTACGTGCAGGTCCAGGAACAAATTTATTTGTACCAATTCCGAAACCTTGTTGATAATGAGGAACTTTTACATAACTTGCAGGTTCTGTTAAACCTCCACCAATAATATTTCTATTATTCGAGTAAATATAGCCCTTCATTGATATCTCAAAGTCATCTGGCAGAACCATTTTGGTAATTTTTATTACCATAGATGCATTCGTTCCAACAATCGGCTCATTCATCTTTTCAATCATGCCGTAAAATCGTGTTCCCTTAGGGATTATAACCATTTCTTGCATGTATGTATCATTCGTTGCAACAAAAGAAACTCTTGTTGTTTCATCACAATATTTTGTCGAAAATTCTTGTAGATTAATTACCTGAATTAGCGTTCCAACGGGTAATTCAATTCCGTCATATCCACGTAAAAGTAGTTCTTGCGAGTTTACTGCAAGAGTTGAAAACATAATCATTAAAATTGTTAACAAAAAACGTTTCATAGTTTTAGTATAATGATGTTTTTACAAATTTCAAATAGTCAAAATATATGATTTTTTTTATTATTTATTACCTTTTGCTCTATTATGTGACTTGCAAAGCATTTCACAATTATCAATACTTGTTGCACCACCCTTACTCCAAGCAGTAACATGATCAGCATCCATTTCTGATAATTTCCAAATTTTATTTTTGTTTGAATCATGTCCTATTGCACAGTAGGAACAGTTTGAAACTCCTTTTTCTTGTGCTTTTTTAGTTTGTTGAGCATAAACTGATTTTTTAGTTGCTTCGTCAAAAATTCTTACATCTAAAAGCTTTGTTTCTTTACAACCACCTAAAATATACTCAAAAATGCCCTTTTTATTTTTTACATAACTATCCTCATAAAGATTTTTTACAATATTTTCAACATTTTCAACGTCGTAAGAATTTTTATGGTATTTTTCATACAATGCTCCCCATTCTAAGCCTTGCATTTCTCTTTCAACACAAGAGAACACACCGGAAATCCAATCTATAACAGAATCAAAATAAGTTTTTAATTCTTTTATATCTTTGTCATTTCTATGCTTAGACATATAGTTATCAATTTCGCTTCTGCTAACCCAATTTAAAGCACATTCTAAATAATCCTGTCTATTTACATTTCCACTAATATAAGCACTTCTTTTTTGGTTCTGAGAATTTTGTGAATTGCTAAATTCTTCTTTTGCTAGAGTTACAAAAGTACCAGAATATATAGCATTTCTTAGTTCTTGCATATTCAATGGAATACCAGCAATATTTATTGTCTTAAACCATTCTTTAATTTCTGTTTCCGTCCCTTCACATTCATATATCAAAAGAGTTGTTTTTAGTATTTTTTCCTGTTTGTCTTTAGGTAAACATGTAAAATACTGTTCCATTCCGTTTTCGTCTTTTATTGCAAATTTTTCATTTATAAATCTGCCAAGACTTGTTATTCTTTGTTGTCCGTCAAGAACTTCATATTTATCATCATCAATTTTGGTGAAATAAATTAAACCTAATGGATAACCTTTTAAAACAGATTCAATAACAGCAACATCTTTTTTACCGTCAGCGTAGATGTAATTTCTTTGATACTCTGGTTGAATAGTTAATTTTCCACTCAACCCAAATAAACCTTTGCCCTCTAATTCATTATAAACAAAACCTTTACATATATCTTCAATAGTAATCTCTGTTCTTAAATTAGTTTGCATAATTTTCCTTTCGTTTGATTAAAATACGTCTATATAACTCTTTGCCGTTTATTATATTTATATCATCGGCAAATTCTTGACCATCGTGATAACGGCTATCTCCCAAAATTTTAAATTGTTCTGGACAATATTTATCCAAAAAAGTAATAGGTACTCCCATAATGCCGTCATAATCGCTTGGTATTGCATCAGTAAACGGAACTTCTATTGCATCATAGTTATCATATTTTTTATATTCTTGTCCCCTAACTTCTTTGTGTTTTGAAAATTTGATATTATCTTCCATTGTCATCAATTGCAATGGAGTATGACGTTTGCCATGTTCAATATTAGTAAACCATACTGACTGACTTCTTGCTAAAGCTCTACCATTAATTATTCTATATCCACTACCCTCTTTTTTTGATTTTACTAAATCTTCTTCATCTGGAACATTAAACAGTAAATCAATACTCATTGGAGT
>CAVFBQ010000171.1:0-4617 GCA_963620455.1 uncultured Eubacteriales bacterium | reverse complement strand
AAGCTATTCATGGCTCCAAATCCAGTACCAGTAAAGGCTGCGTTGTCAAAAAAAGGTATTGTAAAAGATTATGTAAGACAACCTCTTGTAATCTTGAATTATGAACAAAAAGCAGAACTATTCGCTTTGATGGATACAATCGAAAAAGAATAGACAGTCAGGTTATTTTACAAAATTTGTTTTTGGTAAAATAGAGTTATACAAATTTATATTTATATAATATATATAAGGAAAAGGACATGAAGAATAAAATTTTATTATTTTGGGCTATTGTAGCAATTACTATTGTATCAATTGCTATCATTTGCTTAAAACCAACTAAATTGGGTTTAGACCTAGTTGGTGGTTCAAGACTTGTGTTGGAAGCTCAAACTTCAGCAACAGTTGCAAAAATAACTCCTGAAATGATGGATAGTTTGCAATTCGCAATTGAAAACCGTGTTAATAAACTTGGTGTTGCTGAAACTGTAGTTCAAAGACAAGGCGAAAAAAGATTAGTAGTAGAAATTCCTGCGGTTAAAGACTTAAAACAAGCTAAGAAATTCTTAGGTGAAACTGCAGAATTAGCATTTAAAAAAGAAGTTCCGGAAAACTCTGGCAAATGGGTTGATACAGGCTTAACAGGCAACGACTTAAATCGTGCATCTTTAAGTACAAGCTCAAATGGTCAATGGGTTGTTGATTTGGAATTTAACGATAAAGGTACTAGAAAATTTGCTGATTTAACACAACAATTAGTTGGTAAACCAATGGCAATTTTCTTTAATGGCGAATTGACTTCTGCACCTGTAATAAGAGAACCTATTATCGGTGGTAGAGCTCAAATCTCAGGTGGTGACAACGGTTTTGCTTTAGAAGAAGCAAAAGAAATGGTTGACTTATTGAATGCAGGTGCGTTACCAGTTCCAGCTAAGATTATTGAAGAAAACACAGTTGGACCAACTTTAGGTGCTGACAGTATTGAAAAATCTAAAATTGCTGGTGTGATCGGTTTAGGTTTCGTAATGTTATTTATGGCATTCTACTACCGCTTACCAGGGGTAATCGCAGATGTGGCATTAATTTTATACAGTTTAATGTTATTCGCATTATTTAAACAAATCCCTGTAACTCTTACATTAGCAGGTATTGCTGGTTTTATTTTATCAATCGGTATGGCTGTTGATGCTAACATTCTTATTTTTGAAAGAACAAAAGAAGAATTAAGAGCGGGCAGAACTTTATTTACAGCAATTAACGCAGGTTTTGACAGAGCGTTTACAAGTATTTTTGACTCAAACATGTCAACAATTATTACTTGTATAATTCTTTATTGCTTAGGTACAAGCGTTGTTAAAGGTTTTGCCTTAACACTTGCTCTAGGTACAGCAGTGTCAATGTTTAGTGCAATTACAATTACTAAAAACTTTATGCACTTAATCTTTGGTACTGGTGAATTAAAATATCCTGCTTTATTCGGTTTAAGTAAAAATGAAATTGGTAAAGCTTATGTTGCAGAAGAAACTAAACGTGAAAAAGCTAAATTTGGCGTTTTAGATTAGTGAGGTAAAAATGGAAGGCAGACATATAATTAACGTTGTAAAATATAGATGGGTTTGGATGGGATTAACAACTATCTTGTTATTACCTGGTATTATCGCAATGATTTATGCGGCAATTATCAGCCCTAACCACTCACCATTAAAACTAGGTATTGACTACACTGGTGGTACAATCCTACAATATTCAGTTGATCAAAAAGTAGATAACAATAAGTTAACTGATTTGAGAACTAATTTGATTAAAGCTGGTGTTGACGCTCCAGCTCTACAAATCATCAATGTTAGTGAAGATAAAAACTCAAAAACTCAAGATATTATTTCTATCAGAACAAAGTTCATAGAAGGTATGGACAAAGAAAACGTAGTATCTAACGTAACTTCAGTTATGCAAAAGGAATACAAAAATTCTGAATTGTTATCAACAAATTCTATCGGTCCTACATTGGGGAATGAATTGTTTAAAAATTCATTAATCGCTTTAGGCTTGGCATGCCTAGGTATTGTAGCTTATTTATCCTTCAGATTCCAATTAGACTTTGCAGTTTGTGCAATTTTAGCATTAATGCATGACGTTGTGTTTGTAGTTGGCGTATTTGCGTTGTTAGGCTTGTTCTGTGGAGTTCAAGTTGACGGTTTATTCTTGACTGCGATATTAACAGTAATCGGTTTTTCTGTACACGATACTATCGTTGTATTTGACCGTATTCGTGAGAACTTAAGATATTATGCTAAGAAAATGTCATTCGGTGAAATTGTAAACGCTAGTGTTACTCAAACAATGGCAAGAAGTATTAATACATCATTAACAACTTTAATTACATTATTGGCATTATATTTCTTTGGTGGTGTAACAACTAGAGATTTCGTTTTAGCAATGATTTTAGGTATTTCAATTGGTACTTATTCAAGTATTTTCTTTGCAAGTATGTTGATTGATTTCTGGAGAGATAAGAAATCTCAACCTAAAAGAGCATAATAAACGCTAAAATTTAATAATATTATTGATTGCATGCTACGAATTGTTAAAATCTTGTAGCATGCTTTCGTTTTCTGATAAAATGGGAAAAGATTGGGGAAATATAAAAATGAAGAAAATATTATTAACATTGATTATGTTAGCGGTAGGGATTAATGCTCAGGCAGCAACCGTTTGGTTAAATGATGCAAGAAGTATTTTTCAAGCTAATTCTGCCGTAATTATGGCGATTAATATTCGTAATTTTAATGCTAAAGATTTAAATAAAAATGGTATTATTGAAGAAAATTTAGGTGAAGAAAGAGGCAACTTTATCAATGCGATTGATAGATTAGATCAGTTGTCATTGCAAGGTGTTAATACAATTCACTTATTACCAATAACTCCAGTCGGAAAGATTAAAGCTATTGGTACAGCGGGGTCTTTATACGCATTAAATGGCTTTGATGATATCAATCCTCAGTTAGCTAGCAAAAAATCAAAATTAAAACCAAAACAACAAGCTATAAGATTTATAGACGAAGCGCATAGACGTAAAATTAGGGTAATTGTAGATTTGCCATCTTGTGCCTCTTATGATTTTTATTTGAAACATTCAGATATGTTTTTGAAAAAAGATATTGCAACTCCTATTATTCCTGCTGATTGGACTGATGTTAGAGTTTTGAATGTTGGTCATAACGGTCGCTTAAATCTTGATGTTGTAAATGAATACAAAAAGTTTATAGATATGATGATTTCAATTGGTGCAGACGGTGTTGTAGCAAGTAACGCATCAATGAAACCTTACGATTTCTGGGTTGAATTAATTTCTTATGCACACGCTAAAAGCCCTCAATTCTTATTTTTAGCTCAAGCAACAGACAAAGATACTCAAATGAGTAAAAACTTTGAATTTACGCCATATAACAAACTTTTAGAGGCTGGTTTTGACGGTTATTATGGTGGATATTCAAGATTTAAAGATTGGAAACTTGCAAAAAATCTTTATGACCAAGTTTTCTTTAATCAAAAAATATTCTCTAAATATAAGCTAATCAAATCAAGTATTGGCAGTTTTGCAACTATTGATTCTGTAAGTCCAATTTTGATAAATGGTCCACAATATTCAATTATGATTGCATGGCTAAATGCAACATTGCCTTTGAATTCATACTTCGTAGATGGATTTCAATTTGGTGATGATTATCAATATCCTTGGGAAAACAAACATGCAAAAAAAACATTTACTGATGATGATTTCTACTTTGCTCACCGTGGAAAATTAGATATATTTAATTTTTCAAGAAAACCTGAAGGTACAGATGGTAGAGTTATGCAGAACTTTGTGCTTGCCAATAAATTTAAATATATGATGAACATAAATGTTCCTAACGCAAACTTTGTACCACTTCAAGCAAACTCTGACAATGTCATTGCGTATGCTCGTTCAGGTGGTAATAATACAGTAATTGTTTTAGGTAACATGGACTTTGCAAATATGCAAAATGTTAAAGTTGTTGTTCCTCATTTGAATGAAAGAACTACAATTGTTCCAATTAAAATGGATGATATTCCAGAGGTGTCTAAGAGCCGAATTAACAGTATCTTAGCTCCTGGAGAAGTACAAGTCTTGTTATTGAAAGAGTTTTCTATTAAATAATTTTAATAAACACTTGTAAAACAAATGTATTTGGTATATCCTATAAACATATAACAGCTAGAAAAGGAAAAAATTATGTCAAGAAAATGTGAAGTATGTGGTAAAACACCTTTAAAATCAGCAAAAGTAACTTTCTCTCATAAACAAAATGTTCATAGACAAGCTCCAAACTTACAAAATGTTAAAGTTGTTATGAATGGTTCTGTTAAGAAAATTACAGTGTGTTCATCTTGCTTAAAAGCAAACAAGGTTCAAAAAGCTGTATAGTTTTATAACACATAAGAAAAAGAAAATTTAGAGGACTTTTGAAAGTCCTCTTTTTTAATATTCAAAAACGATAACAATAAAACGGCGGTTCAAGCAAAACTTGAACCGCCGTTAAAAGTATTAAAACAAATGGTTATAATTTAGCCGATTTGTTTCATAACTTCATCAGCGAAGTTTTCGTTACGTTTTTC
>CAVFBQ010000170.1:0-11518 GCA_963620455.1 uncultured Eubacteriales bacterium | reverse complement strand
TGTAATTCAGAACTCGTACTTGTTTCAGAATCTCATGGTTGCAGAGACCCTGAAACGAGTTCAGGGTGACAAAAAACTAAATACAAAACCTAATGTCATTCCGAACTTGTTTCGGAATCGCAATATTATTCCAAAGAAACTATGCGCCCCTGAAATAAATTCAGGGTGACATTGTGGTCTCTTTGTTTTTCCAACGAAAAAATCAACCTTTTTTCATTTGTAAACAACTTTACATCAATTCTTTTCTTGGTATAATTTAGACAACAGTAATTAGAAAAGGTGAAAAAATGAAAATTGAATTAGAAAAACAAGAACACAATGTAGTAAAATTTAACATCGAAATTCCAGCAAAAGACGCAGTAGAAGCATATAATAGAGCTTCTCAAAGAATTTCTCAACACGTAAATATTCCTGGATTTAGACGTGGTAAAGCTCCTAGAAACGTTATTGAACAACACGTAGGTGCTGATAGAATTAAATACGAAGCATTAGAAGGCTTATTGCCAAAGGCTTTTCAACAAGCTATTCAAGATAACAAGCTAGACGTAATCTCTCAACCAACAGTTGATTCTTATGATTTTAATGTAGGTGAAGATTTAAAATTAACTGCAACAGTCGAAGTTAGACCAGAATTCGACTTGAAAGAATACAAGGGTTTGACAGTTGATGTTGAAGAATATGTTATTCCAGAAGATGCTTACCAAAAATCTTTAGATAATATGTTAGACAGAGCTGTAACTTACGAATTAGTAGTTGACAGACCTGCAAACAAGGAAGATTTAGTAAAATTTGACTTTGAAGGTTTCACAAATGGTGAAAAAATTGAACATGGTGATGGTAAAAACTATACATTAGATTTGGCTCATTCTCGCTTTATTCCAGGATTTGCTGAACAATTAGTTGGACACTCAGTTGGCGAAGAGTTTGAAATTAATGTAAACTTCCCAGAAGATTACCACGAAGACAAATTAAAGGGTGCTCCTGCAACATTCAAAATCAAAATCCACGAAATTAAACAAAAAGTTCGTCCAGAATTAAATGACGAATTCGCTAAGAAAATCGGCTTTGACAACGTTGAAGCATTAGAAAAGGATATTAAAGACTTCTTACAAAAAGATAAAGAAGAACGTGACAGACGTAAAGCTGAGTTGGCAGTATTTGACAAAATCTTAAATGATGTTGAAATTGACGTTCAACCTTCTATGATTGAAAGAGAAGAACAATTGTTATTAGCTGATTACAAACAACGTTTAGCAAGTCAAGGTTTCACTTACGAACAAGCAGTTGCTCAACAAGGCGAAGACGAAATTCTTGATTCTGTCAAAGCTGACGCATTAAAGAGAATTAAAAATACTTTAGTTATTGATAAAATTGCTAAATTGGAAAATATCTCAATGGATGCAAATGATATGCAAGGTAAAGTTACAGAAATGCAGTCAGCTTATGGCTTAGACAAAACAGAAGTTATGAAACAATTAGCAATGAATCCAACAATGTTAAGTTCAGTTTCTCAACAAATTATCAGCGAAAAAGTTACAGATTTCTTGATCAAGAATAATACAATGAACTATGTAGCTCCAAAAGCTGACAAGAAAAAAGCTAAAAAGGCTGAATAGCTGAGGCTTTGTCATACAGCACTTGTTGCGGTATCTTTCAAAGAGACCCTGAAATAAATTCAGGGTGACATAAAAACTAATATCAAGCATAATGTCATTCTGAACTTGTTTCAGAATCTCATAAACAAAGATATCTAAAGCCAAATATAGTGTGACAAGAAAATATATTCGACTAAAAGATAAATATAATTTATAATATATAGAAAGGAAATACTTAAAATGAGTTTTGTACCAGTAGTTATTGAACAATCAAGCAGAGGTGAACGTTCATTCGATATCTTCTCAAGATTGTTAAGAGAAAGAATTATCTTCTTAGGCACTCAAATTGATGATATGGTTGCTAACTTAGTTGTTGCACAATTATTGTTATTAGACAGTGAAAACCCTGAAAAAGATATCATGTTATACATCAACAGCCCTGGAGGTTCTGTAACGGCTGGTTTTGCGATATATGATACAATGCAACACATCAGAGCTGATGTTTCTACAATCTGTTTAGGTCAAGCTGCATCAATGGGTGCATTCTTGTTGTCTTCAGGTACAAAGGGCAAGCGTATGGCTTTACCTCACTCAAGAGTTTTGATTCACCAACCTTTAGGTGGTGCTCAAGGTCAAGCTACTGATATCGAAATTCAAGCTGCTGAAATTATCAGAATTAAAAAATCATTAAATGAAATTTTGGCATCTAACACAGGTCAATCAATCAAGAAAATTGAAAAAGATACAGACCGTGACTATATCATGACACCAACGGAAGCATTG
This sequence comes from uncultured Eubacteriales bacterium, assembly GCA_963620455.1. Lineage (GTDB taxonomy): Bacteria > Cyanobacteriota > Vampirovibrionia > Gastranaerophilales > Gastranaerophilaceae > UBA6984. The sequence continues at coordinate 9,140 of CAVFBQ010000170.1, read as the reverse complement.
GAATACGGTATGATTGATAAAGTTGTATCTAGAGATGCTTTAAAGTAGGAGAAAATAATGGCTAAGCACGATGATAGCAGACTAAAATGTTCATTCTGTGGTAAAACTCAAGATCAAGTTAAAAAATTAATTGCAGGTCCTGAAGTTTACATTTGCGATGAATGTGTAGAATTATGTAATGAGATTTTAGATGAAGAATTTTTTGAAAATAAAGAAAAAGAGGGTTCTTCTAAAGATAAAACTGGGAAATCAGCAGAAAAAGCAATTCCAAAACCTCATGAAATAAAAGCATACTTAGACGAACACATTGTTGGTCAAGATGATGCTAAAAAGGTGCTTGCCGTTGCTGTATATAACCACTACAAACGTTTACGTCACAACAAAGACGAAGACAAAGACAAAAATCCAGTTGAAATTCAAAAATCTAACATTTTGTTAGTTGGTCCAACTGGTAGTGGTAAAACTTTATTGGCACAAACTTTGGCTAAGTTATTAGATGTTCCATTTGCAGTAGCTGATGCAACAACATTAACAGAAGCCGGTTACGTTGGTGATGACGTTGAAAACATCTTGTTAAGATTGTACCAAAATGCAGAATTTGATGCTCAAAAGGCTGAAACAGGTATTATTTACATTGATGAAATTGATAAAATTGCTAGAAAATCTGAAAATACATCTATTACCAGAGATGTTTCAGGTGAAGGTGTGCAACAAGCTTTGTTGAAAATGATTGAAGGTACCGTTGCAAATGTTCCTCCACAAGGCGGAAGAAAACACCCTCATCAAGAGTTCATTCAAATTGATACAAGCAATATCTTGTTCATTGTCGGTGGTGCTTTTGTTGGCTTAGACAAGATTATTGAAAGACGTTCTGATGACGGTACTTCTTTGGGCTTTGGTTCAAAACCTGCATTAACAAAAGCAGAAAAAGAAGCTGAAGAATCTAAAATGTTGAAGAAATTACAACCAGAAGATTTGTTAAAATTCGGTTTAATTCCTGAATTTATCGGTCGTGTTCCTGTATATGCAGTTCTTGACCAGTTAGATGAAAAAACATTGAAGATGATTTTGACAGAGCCAAAGAATGCAATCATCAAACAATATCAATGCTTGCTTAAAATGGATGGCGTAGATTTAGAATTTGAACCAGAAGCGATTGAAGAAATTGCGAAGGAAGCTATTAAACGTAAAACTGGTGCTCGTGCATTACGTTCTATTGTTGAAGAACTTATGCTTGATGTTATGTATGATGTTCCAACAAAAGAAGACATTAAGAAGTTTACAATTACAAAAGATATGGTTGTAAACCGTAACAAAGCAGAGTTAATTAAACTTCCAAGCAAAAAAGACAAAAAAGTAAAAGAAGAAATTGCATAAGTAATGATTCATAGTGTCATACTGAACTTGTTTCAGCATCGCAAGGTCTTTCCAATTTAAGCATGCGACCCTAAAACATGTTCAGGGTGACAAACTTAGTAACAATTTATACACTAAAAAAGAAATTGCATAAATTATGGCAAATCAACATCAAAAGACTTTAATTTTAATTGACGGACATGCTTTAGCATTCCGTCAATATTTTGCGTTAGAACGTACAGGAATGAAAACTTCTGACGGAACTCCAACTTGGGCTGTTTATGGATTTTTTAAATCGATTTTTGACTTGCTAAAGAATAATGACATTAAACCTGATGCGATTGCGGTTGCGTTTGATGTTGGCAGACAAACTTTCCGTGTTGAAAAATATCACGACTACAAAGCTAACCGTGAGGCTATGCCTGACCCGTTGCGTACTCAATTGGGCTTGATTGTTGATGGGCTAAAAGCATTTAATATTCCCATTTATACAAAAGACGGTTTTGAGGCTGATGACGTGATTGGTACAATTACAGCAAAAGCTGCACAATTAGGACACAAAACGCTTATTTTAACGGGTGACCAAGACTCTTTCCAATTAATTGATCGAGATGGTTTAGTAAAAGTCTTAATTCCGTCAAAAGGCGAATTGATTGAATATGATTGGTACAAGGTTCATGAAAAATTAGGTGTATGGCCAAGCCAAGTTATTGATTATAAAGGCTTACGTGGTGATACTTCTGACAATATTCCAGGGGTTAAAGGGATTGGTGAAAAATCTGCTCAAAAACTTTTAACAAGATATTCTCGATTGGAAGATATTTTAGAGGATATTGATAATATTCCTGAAAATGCAATTAGAAACAGACTTCAAGCTGGTATTGAAGAAGCAAAATTGAGCAAATATTTAGCAACTATTGTTAGAAATGTAGATATTGATTTCGATTTTGAGGACACAAAAGTTGAGTTGCCTGAAATTTCAAATGTTGTTGAATATTTGAAAAAAATGCAGTTTTACAGTTTTGTGAAAAATATTGATAATATTTTATGCACTTTTGACAAAAATTGTGATGAATTGCCTGTAAAACCTAAACAAGCAGAGCAAAAAGAGGACAAACCTTTAGTTCAATTTAAAGAGGACAATGCACCTCAAATGCAACTGGGATTGTTTGCAAGTGTGGCAAAGGAAACTGTTGAAACAGAAACTTATGACAGCCAAACAATTATAACCGTTAATGAATTAAATATATTGGTTCAAGAATTATTGAAGAAGGAAGAAATTTCAATAACTTTTGTTTCTGATTTTGAAAACGCTGTAACGATTGATTTAATTGGTTGTGCGATTGCTTATAAAGATGAAAACAATAAAATCAAATCTGTTTATATTGCAAACAGGGACGGTTTAATTGAGGCTTTAAGACCTGTTTTTGAGAATGAAAACCTTAAAAAATATACTTATAACGCGAAAAATGACATAAATATTTTAAAATCAATTGACATTGAGTTAAAAAATATTAGTTTTGATACAGTTTTAGCAAGTTATATCAAAAATCCAAATAGAAGTCATGATTTGAACGCTCAAGCTCTTGATTATATAAATCATATTTCGTTTGGATTGGATTTTCCAACAAAGAAAACAAAATTTGTTCAACTTCCGCAAACGGACTTGATTACTTACGCTCAGGATAACGCGTTTTCAATTTATAAACTGACTCAATTTTGGCTAAAAGACTTATCAACAGAAGAATTAAAACTTCATGATGAGGTAGAATTGCCGTTAACACACATTTTGGCACAAATGGAATATGATGGCGTGGCGCTCGATGTTGATTATATGAGCGAACTTTCTGAATATATGACTCAAAAAGCGGAGGATTTGCAGGCTAAAATATACGAAATTGCTGGTGAAGAGTTCAATATTAACTCTCCAAAGCAAGTTGGTGAGATACTTTACAACAAATTAAACATTCAATTGAAGAAAAAACGCGGAAAAGTTAAACCTTCTACAAACGTTGAAGTTCTTGAAGAATTGGCATCAGAATATCCAATTTGCCAATATTTAATTGATTATAGAAAATATACAAAGCTAAGAACTACTTATACAGATGCATTGCCACTTTTGGTTAGTTTGAAGGATAGAAGAATTCATACAACTTATAACCAAACAGTGACTGCAACTGGCCGTTTGTCATCTTCAAACCCTAATTTGCAAAATATTCCAGTTAGAACTGAAGAAGGTAACAAGTTGAGAAATGCTTTTGTTGCAGAAGATGAAAAAGATTTTATTTTATCTTCAGACTACTCTCAAATTGAATTGCGCTTGTTGGCTCACATTTCAGGTGATGAAAACTTAATTTCAGCATTTAATTCAGATGTTGATGTTCACAGTTTAACTGCATCAAAAGTTTTTGATGTACCTGTAGAACAAGTTACAAAAGAGATGCGTTATAAGGCGAAGGCAGTAAATTTCGGTATTATTTACGGACAAACTCGTTATGGATTAGCTAAAGCGCTTGATATTCCTGCTCAAGAGGCACAAAACTTTATTGATAAATATTTTATGACCTATCCAAAAGTTAAAGATTATATGGAAAATACCGTTGCGTTTGCTTATGAACACGGTTTTGTAGAAACAATCTTTGCCAGAAAACGTTATTTGGCAGAGTTATCAAGTCCAAACAAAATGATTAAAGAGTTTGCAGAGCGTGCTGCAATTAATCAACCGCTACAAGGTACGGCTGCTGATTTAATTAAAAAGGCTATGATAAATGTTGGTAAAGCGTTTAAAGAAAACAATTTAAAATCGAAAATGGTTATGCAAGTACATGACGAACTTGTGTTTGAAGTCGTTGCAGATGAATTGGAACAGGTTAAATCTGTTGTAAAACAAGAAATGCAGAATGTTGTAGACCTAAAAATACCGTTATTAGTAGATGTTAACTGGGGTAAATCATGGAAAGAACAATAAAATTAATTTTGATACTTTGTGCTGTAATCTTTTCAGGTTCAGCTTTTTGCGCAGAGCAATTGTTGGTTCAACCTCTTTCAAATTTGAATGCAACTCAAACCATTAACGTTAACAGAGAAACAACTCAACCTGCAGTTTCTCCGACAGTCCCACAAATGATTCCGTTTGAAAAATGTACTAAAAAATATATGATTCCTGTAGATAAATTATATTTTTTAGCACTTGCAAGTATTAATGCAAACAAATTCTTTATAGATGAAATTCAATCAAAAAACGGCTATATTTTGTTTAGAGCAGCAAATAGAAATTTTATGGTATCAGTTTCAAAAGTTGATGCAAAATCAGCTATCATAAAGGTTGTACCAGCTGATAACAATTACTTTTTCCCTTTAGGTGTTTTGACGAACTTTTATAAATATATTGATTTAAACCTTAATACACAAATTGAATATTTGGGCTAGTTGTTTTGGCTTTTTTCGTCTTGCTTGATGAAATTACAAAGTTCTTCAAGACGTTTGTCTTCCATTGCGTCAATAAGTTCTCGTATATCTTTAATTTTGCCAAGTGCAAAGCCAGTTTCGGCAAGAAGTACGCAGTCGTTGCAAAGTCTGTATTCTCCGTATTGAATTGAACCTGCATAAGATTTTGTTTGACCGCAACAAGAGCAATCAAAGTATTCTTCTTCAAGTTCAGGGCGTTCTTCCAAGTCATCCAATCGCATTTGTTCTACGACTTGTTGCATTTCTTCTACAATTTCTTCTCTACTTTTCATTTATCAACTCTTTCATATCTTTAATTGATTTGTCTAAACCTGCAAAAATGGCTTTAGAAGTTATGCTATGACCTATGTTAAATTCAGAAACTCCGTGAATTTCCATTAACCTGCTAACGTTTACGTAATTTATACCATTGCCTAGCATTACCTTTAACCCAAGAGTATTTGCTAAAACGGCGCTTTCTTTTAGGTCATTATATTCTTTGTCATAATTTCCAGTTTTAAAGGCTTCTGCATACTTTGCTGTGTTAAGTTCTACGTAATGCATTCCAGCCTTGTATGCGCTATGAACTTGCTCAATTTGAGGCTCAATCAAAACACAAGCCATAGAACCTTCATACATTAAAGGCACCATAAAATCGTTAATTTCTGTTTGATTTTTTAAAACGTTAAAACCTGTAGACGGTGATTGTTCATTTGTTTCGGGAACAATGCAAACGATATCAGGTACACAGTCTAGTGCGTGTTTTTGATGTTCTTTTGACATTGGCATTTTTAAAATAAATCTTGTCCTAAGATGTGCTTTTAAATTTTTTATATCATAAGTGTTGATGCTATCTGTTAGGTTAGAAATGTAGGTTATAATGCCATCAGCTCCTGAACGTTCGCAATATCTGGCGCATTTTAATAAATCGGGTTCGTTTCCGCCGATTGAGTTTCTCAAATTTGCTAGATAATTGATGTTAACATTTAAAAGCATTAATTAAATTAACCTCGTTTATAATTTTTGATTTGTAATAATGCTGTGTAAGACGGCATTATTGTAACTTTTTCATTTTTGTCATCTGAGCTTGAAGCTTCATCAACGGCTTCGGATAAATCTGGTACAACCTTAATTTTTTCCGTCGGAACTCCAGCATATTTTAGTCTTAATGCCATATCGTTGGCTCTAATTCCAGAAGTAATAATTATATTTTCTGTATCCTTCAATAATTCAAATTCTGCATCCCATAACCAAGAAACATCTCTGCCGTCTGCAAAATTGTCGTTTATTGCTATCAATATTTTAGAACTTAAATCAACAGTTTTCAAGACCTCACTTGCACCTGCTGGATTTTTTATAAGTTGAATTATTGTTTTGTGTCCGTTAAATTCAGTCTTTTCGGCTCTTCCAAACATTGCTTTGTATGTATCTAAAGCGTTTTGGATTTCGTCTTGCTTGTATCCGATTTCTAAAGCCATTGAAATTGCTGCAAGTGCGTTATAAGCGTTGTATAAACCTATTGAATCGAAAGAATAATGAGTTTCTTCGCTGTTGTGAGTAACTGAAATTTCAAAATAATCATCATAAATTTTTGCGTTACCCTTGTAATCACATTCGGGACGTTTGTAACCGCAAGAGCAATAATAATGACCCTGTTGTGCGTAGAATCGTTTTGAATATTCTAAAGGTTTTCCGCAAACACAGTTGAACATTTCGGCTGGAGCTTGTGAAATTGTACGTTTTCCCGCAAATTCAATATTTTCAAATCCGTAAAATAATTTTTTGTTATTGTGACCTAAGCTTGCAACAAGTGGGTCGTCAGCGTTCAAAAGTAAGATTAAATCTTTGTTTTTATCAATTGCAGACTGAATTTTCTTTGCTGTTGTATCAAGCTCACCGTATCTGTCAAGTTGGTCGCGGAACAAATTTGTTACTACCAAATAATCTAACTTCATGTAGTCATAAAGTTTTGAAAGATATGCTTCATCTGACTCTAAAACGCAATTGTCATAACGTTTTCCCGGGATAACTGTTGTTGCAAAAACATTTGCGATACCTGTCAACATATTTGCACCTTGCGCATTGTGGATAACTTCTTTTTTATTAGCCTCAAGAATTTGAGCGATAAGCCCTGCAGTTGTAGTTTTTCCGTTTGTGCCTGTTACTGAAATTTTCTCACGTAAAATGTATTTTGAACAAAGATTTAAAAAGTCAGGATTAGTTTTTAGCGTAAACATTCCAATAAAAGAGGTTCCACTAGAACGTCCGATAAACTTAATTAATAGCTTGATTAACCTAGCCAAGATGATTGATATATAAAACTTTAATCTGTTCACAAATTAATTCTTTCTGAGTATTTCATTTTTTTATTTTTACTATATAATACATATACTAATATAATATAAAAAAGAAGAATAAAGAAATGAGTTATATATTTGTAATATTTTTTATACTTGAATTATTTGCCGTAATCGTTTTATGTGCTGGCATTATGTACGTAGACAAAAAGGTTAACGCTTTGACTGAAAAGTTTAAAGTAAATCGTCATACGCTAAAATTCAAACTTAGAGCGATTTACGACGTGGCAAGCACTTTTAAATGCCAAATGAAACAGCAAAAACGCGAATTTTTACGTCGTAGACGTGAATTTTATCGAAACATCATTAAAGGTGCTTTGGTTGGAATTTTGTTGTTTTTCTTCAAAAAAACAAAGTTTAAGAAAAAAATTCTCTTAGCAGAATTTTTATTAGTTATGTATGATACCTTCAGGGCTGATTGTCTTGTATAATAAGATGTTATATGTTACAATGAGTTCAAAATGAGAAAGTAGAGGTTCAAAATGTGCAACAAAAAAGACGATTTTAGTTTTGGTATAGGTATTTTAGCGGGTGTAGTTGGCGGTGTTATTGCAGGTGTTCTTTTAGCTCCAAAAAAAGGCGAGGATTCTTGCAAGGATTTGGAAAAAACAATCAAAAACTTGATTGAAACACAAGCTCCAAACGTTAAAGCCGCTAAAAAACAAGCAATTGAAGCAATCGACTTAGTTAAATTTAAAGTTGAAAAGAAAATTAAAAACATTGCTAACGCTTTAAAATCTGAAAAAATGGAAAAAGCTAAAAAACTAGAAGAAGCAGACATAGATTACGACATTAATTAATATAAAGAAAAGGATTGAAGAACAATGGAAACATCTCAAATTATTTTGAATAATGGTTTAACATTTTTGGCAGTTGCAACAGGCATTATGCTGGTTGTAGTTGGTGGATTTTTAATCAAATTGATTATTGACTTATCAAAATTGGCTCAAAATGTTGACGAAACAACAACAGTTGTAAGAAATGAATTACGTCCAACTTTACGTGAGTTGAATGAGTCTTTGCATACAGTAAACGATTTTATGAAATCAACTGACAAAGGTATTGATAAAATGAGAGATACAGTTGAAAATGTATTTGGCTTTAGCACTGCAACATTATCAAAATTGAAATTCTTTTCTAGTTCATTAGCTAAAGGCTTAACAAAAGGTTTTTCAACAGTATTAAAAATGTTTTCAAAATAGCCTAAATTAGCAATTAAAAACTTTGCAAAACAGGTTAAAATGATAAAGTTAAAATTAATAGTAAAGGAGAATTAATATGTCATCAGCAGGAAAATTTTTAGTAGGTTTCACAGTAGGTGCTGCTTTAGGTGCTATTACAGGTATTTTATTAGCTCCAAAATCAGGCGAAGAAACTCGTGAAATGATTGCAGATACTGCAAAAGAAGTTTTAGATAAAACAGATGAAAAAGTTAAAGATATCCAAGAAAAAGCAGAAACAGTAGTTTCTGAACTTCAAAAAAAGGGTGACGAAATCATGGGTAATATCCAAAACTTCATCAACGAAAAAAAAGAAATGTTTAACAAAGATTAGTTCTAAACATTAAAAATTATTTTTGTAAGGCGGAGTCGTTCGAAAAACGGCTCCGCCTTATTATTATATTTTCGTTACAAGAGTGATAAAAATTTATGTTTAGGTTATAATCTAAACATGAAATAAAAAGAAGACGAAACGGGCGAAAAGACGAAGCCCAAGAAAGAAGGAAAGAAAAAATGGTAGATTCAAAGAAAACGCAGTTAGAAATTGGCGGAAAAGTTGTTGAAATCGAAACAGGCAAATACGCTAACTCTGCAACATCATCAGTTACAGTTAGATGTGGAGACACAATGGTATTCGTTCATTGCTGCGTTAGCAAAGAACCTCGAGTAGGTATTGACTTCTTCCCATTACTAATTGATTATGAGGAAAGAATGTCATCAATTGGTCGTATCCCAGGTGGTTACAACCGTTCAGAAGGTA
>CAVFBQ010000169.1:0-6678 GCA_963620455.1 uncultured Eubacteriales bacterium | reverse complement strand
TGAACATTTCGCCTGTTCCTACTAATTTTCTTTCACTCATTTGAGTTCTCCTTTTGTTTGTAAAAGTATATCTACGCCATAATTGTATTACAAAAAATTATTTATGCAATAGTTCTCAAAAGCTATGAAATTTAGGTTCTTTGTCAAATAAATTTAGGGGGGTCATTGGGTTCTACATATCTTCGTCAGAGTCGAAAATCCTCTTTTTTAGATTATTATTTCACATGAGCTAGCATTCGTTTCACTTCGTTGGCACTCATTATGCTCACGTTACTTCGAGTATCGTGCGTTACGCTCACTTTACGCAAAATCCTCTAAACGAATGATGCCACTTTACAGAAATACAATTATGCTATAAACGGGAAAGTAATAAGTTGAAACCCAAAAGGGACTTACGGGGAATGACAGAAGCGTTAAGTACAAGTACAAAAGAATTATTGGCTGAATATAGCTGGTTTGACAGTGCATTTAACAATGCACTACAAAACGCATCTGACGATTTTATGTGGGGCGGACTCCACTTTAAACTTATTTCTGTAAGCCAAAACATGAACACTCTTTTTCAAGATGACAGTTATTTTGTTACTAAAATAAAAGTCGATGAGAAAAATGAAATTTATATCAGAAGTTCTGACAAAGCTATTGGAATTATTTTGGAAAGAACTTTGGGTGAATCTAAAAAACCTTTTCAAATCAACCAAATTACAGAACTTGAAGCAAAATTAGTAACTGCCTACAATGATAATTTGTATGGCTTTATAAGTTCAAATTTTATTCCACAACAATATGATGGTACATCAAGAAAATTTAACACTGTGCATTTAACATTCCTGCTTAGAGATGATGAAACAAAAAAATGTGGCAAAGTTATAGTTTCTTTCCCTAGTACGCTTATAGCCCCACAAGAAATTCACTGTACAGAGCAGAAATTTTCAAACGATTCCTTCTTGGATAGTTTGGTAGAAGTTAACATCTCTGTAGGGACAACAAGTTTCACAGTACAAGATTTAAAATCCTTAGAAGTTGAAGATATTGTTGTTTTAGACAATAGTAACATTCAAATTATGGATTTACAATATATGGGCTACTCAAGAGAGTTTAGAATAGCCCCTAACCCAGCATTAATTATTTCAGTAGATAACGGAGGAGAAGAAGAAATGGCTTCAAATATGCCACCAGCAAACCTTTGGGATAGTATTCAGGTTGAAATGGGTGCAGAGTTCGACAAAGTGAAAATTTCTTTAGGCGAACTAAAAAATATAGAAGACGGTTTAGTTGTTGATATTGGTTCTGTTTACAACAACAATATTACGCTAAAAGTTGAAGAAAAAACAATTGCAACTGGCGAACTTGTCATTGTAAACGATAGATATGGTGTAAAAATCAACCATATTTTTGCAGAAACACCTTCTGCTCCTGAGTCTCAACCAATGCCAGAAATGCACCAAGAAATGTCAATTCCTGATAGCGATGTTGAAATGCACCAAGATGAAATGGTTGGAGAACCAACGCAAGAAATGGGCGATATGCCTATGGAAGAAACTCAAGGTGACGAAGATTTCGATTACAGCGATTTTGAACTTGATGATGAAGATATCTAATCGAAGGATTAGAGATTAACAAATCATCTAAATCTCAACAATATTGATATTGTACAAAAAATAATTAAAAGGATTTTATACCTCATGGGACACTATATTTTAAATTTCACGGTATACACAATGGCAATGATAGGGCTAATATGTTTTGCTCTATTCGCTTATAAAAAATTCTCGATAACAAACTTTACAGGCAACAGAAAAGGTTTGTTATCAATTGAAGACTGTTTAGGATTGTCTTCAAGAAAAACGCTATATATCATTAAAGCAGGCAACGAACGCTTTTTGATTACAGCAGATTTAGAAAGAACAACTCTAATCTCTAAATTAGATTCAAATGATATAGTTACAAATGAAACTAATGAATTAGATGAAATTGACAAGGCTAATTTAGACAAACAAGGCGTTAATTATTAATCAGTTAAAAAGAAGGTAAAAGTAGTATGTCAGACATTTTTAAGGATATAAATCCAGTTATACAAATGCTTTTGGTAATGTCAATGTTTTCGATATTACCGTTTGTATTCGCTTGTATGACAAGTTTTTTAAGATTTATCATCGTATTTTCAATGTTAAAAACTGCGATGGGTACTCAATCAGTTCCACCGTCAATAGTAATCATTGGTTTGTCTATGATTTTGACGTTTTACACAATGGGACCTGTATTCCAACAATGTTATGAACAAGGTCAAGCACCTTACAAGCAAACTAAGAACCTTATTGTCGCTATAGAAAAAGGTTCTAAACCATTAAAAGAATTCATGCTAAAACAAACCCGTGAAACGGATTTAGCATTCTTTATAGAACTTTCGGGCAATGATAGACCTGAAAGTCCTGATGAAATCACTATTTGGCAAGTTGCTCCAGCTTACATCATTAGTGAATTGAAGACAGCTTTTGAAATTGGTTTCATCGTATTCGTACCATTCATCGTACTTGACTTAGTTGTAGCGAACATATTATTAGCACTAGGTATGTTCATGTTATCACCAACAATCATTTCATTACCGTTCAAACTGCTTATCTTTATTGCGGTTGACGGCTGGGCATTGATTGTTCAAGGTCTGGTACAAAGTTATAACTGATGCATTGAAGTTTTGATGTATAGATGTATGGCGAAATTCAGCTTAGCACATATGCATCTCTATCTCTAAGCATCTTAATTGTGAGGTAAAAACTATGGAAATGTTAATGGAATATATGGCAAGAGGTTTTGTCGTAATGCTTTCAATATCAATGCCGTGCGTACTTGTTGCCGCTGGTATCGGTCTTGTTGTAGGTATTTTGCAAGCTGTAACTCAAGTTCAAGAACAAACTATTGCCGCAGCACCAAAAATTTTAGCTGTATTCCTTGTAATTGTAATTGGCGGTGTCGGATTTGTCAGAATTTTAACCAACTTATTCACAGACGGAATGGCTCTAGCATTCAATGTCGTACCGAAAAACGACACTTACGTTTTGCCAGCAGATTATTACAAATACACAAGACCTTTTGCTGACGAAATGCAAGACCAGTTCAAAAAGCCTGATAAAGATGAATTTAAGCGTATGACAAGCGGGAAACCTGGTTACAATAGAAACGGCAAAAACCAATTCCAACGCTACGATAAAGCTAGTGGCATAATGGAACCTAAAACAGACTTTATGGAAACACAAAAAATTATGAATAGGTACAACAATCAATAACAATGGAAGGTTTTATTACACAACTTAATTCTTTGATCCCTGGGTTCATCGCCAACATGTGCGCTGGACTAGTTATCTTTGCAAGAATGTTAGGTTTTGTAAGATTTGCGCCTGTTTTAAACAGAAAAGAAATTCCTGGGTTGGTAAAATTAGGCTTATCATTTCTTTTGACATTAATTTTCTTACCCTTAGTAAATGCTCAAGGTCAACCTGCACATGGCGACCTACTTTTAGCGTTACTTTTAAATGCTGCAGCAGGTATGATTATCGGCTATATGGCACAGCTAATTCTTGCCGCTATTGAAGCCGGTGGCGATATGATTAACATGCAAATGGGTTTATCTTCAGCAATGGTTTTAGACCCTACAACATCAAGCCAAGTTTCCATTTTAGGTAGATTTTTCGGTGTTTTAGGACTTATAATTTTCTTACAAATCGGCGGCGCATATTGGCTATTTCAAGCAATTGATAAAAGTTTTGAAATATTCCCTATCTATGCAAGCACGATTCCATTGAACAAACTTGTTAATATGGACTATTTGATAAGTTTATCATCAAATGTTTTATATATGGGGCTTCAAATCGCATCACCTGTACTTTTAGCAACATTAGGACAAGATATTATCTTGGGTGTAATTTCAAAAACAGCACCTCAAGTTAACGTTTTCCAATTATCATTCTTGTTCAAACCAGTTTTTGGTGCGGCAATCTTAATGTGGATTTTACCAATGTTAATAAACGTTATAACAGATTACTTTAATACTTTCTCACATATTATTTAAACCGCGAAGCGCCGATTGCAATGCAATCGGCGCTTCGTTTTAGAAACACAGGCAGGCAGTGCATGGTTGCCCGCCTGAAACAATCATCTGCGTGCAGGGACTGCAGCTGAGATAACTTTCTTCATATTTCCGTTTATTATAGTTGTTGTTTTTTGTTGAGAGTGAGTTGGTCGTTGTTGAATATAAGATTCTACATTTGATGATTGTTGTATACAAACTGGTCTTTGAGCTTGTTGTGGTTGATTCAAAGATTGTTGAAAAGTTTGTTCTTGAACGTGTCTGTATGGATTTTGAGAAGCTTGTGGAGCAACCATTGTTTGTTTTTGTGACGCATAAGCTTGTTTTGCAGCATATTCACGTTGTTGCTGAGCAAAATATTGAGATAATGACATCTTTTGTTGTGGTTGTGGTTGAACTTGTTGTTGAGTATACACTTGAGCGTAGGCTTGTTGATATACTTGTGGTTGTAGATTTTGAACAGGAATTTGCATGTGTGCTGGAGGGTTATTAAAACTTACACCCGCAATTTTTCTTTGCAAATCGCATAATCCTAAACATACTGAATCATTGTTAAAAAAGTTTCTTAAAAATTGTTCCATAATCTTATCCTCTTTTTCTCTCTTGCTTATGTAATACCCGTAATCTCTTTTTAATGACGATTTTTTAAAAGTCAACATTTTTGTCAAAATTAATCCTTAATCTTATTTACATTTTAATTATTATTTTGTAAAATAGGTTTAATAATATTTTTTAGAAAGTCAACACAAAGGATAAGGAGAAAATGATTATGGCTAAAATTACAAAAGATATGGGTATTATGGAAATAGTACAAAACCACCCTGAAACAGTTGAAGTATTCCAAAAATTCGGTATGGGTTGTATCGGTTGTGCAGCAGCTCACTTTGAAAATTTAGAAGCTGGTGCAAAAGTTCATGGTATTGACATTGATGCTATGGTTGATGCAATGAACGAATTGGTAGGAGAAGAATAATAAATGACTCTTTGGCAATTCTGGGCTTGCGCGGGAGTTATGACACTAATTTTAGAAATATTTATGCCTTTCACTTTCTTTTTAAGTATATCTGTAGGCACATTTATTACAGCCATTGTGGCAGTATGGGTAACTTCTAAAATTGTGTTAGTTCCTCTATTTGCGATTTGCTCTCTTGTTTCATTACTTATTTTTAGACCTCTTTTGGCTAAAAATCAAAAATCTACAAAAGAACAAGAAACAGGTATGGAAGGTCAGTATATCGGCAAAACTGCAAAAGCTATAAAAACAATCAACAAAAATGAAGGTGCAATTTCAATCTATGGCGAACGTTGGGAAGCTCGTACATTAGGTGACGAAGAAATTTCAGAAGATTCAGAAGTTGAAATTGTTAGAAACGACAGTTTGACTATGTTTGTCAAACTTAAATAAGGAGAAAAAATGGACATTTTATTAATTTTATTAGTCGTTTTAGCAATTGCTTACATCAAATTCGGTGTAATCATTGTTAAACAAATGGAAGAAGTTATCATTGAACGTTTAGGAAAATACCACAAAACCTTAACCCCAGGGTTAAACTTCATTATTCCGTTTATCGACGCACCTTGCGGTATTGAATGGAAAGAAAGACAAAAGGGTTTAGATGGTCAAGTTTACTCTTACAACAAAATTTTAAAAAGCATTAACAAAAGAGAAACTGTTTACGATTTTCCAAGACAAAATGTAATTACCAAAGATAACGTTACAATCAGCATTAACGCTTTATTATACTTCCAAATCGTTGATGCTAAATCAGCAGTTTACGAAATTTCTAATTTACTTGATGCTATTGAAAAATTAACTCAAACAAACTTAAGACAATTAGTTGGTAAATTAGACTTAGATGAAACTCTTATTTCTCGTGACCAAATTAACCAAGAATTAAGAGAAATCTTAGACGAAGCTACTAACAAATGGGGCATAAAAGTAAACCGCGTAGAACTTCAAGACATCAATCCACCTGCTGACATTCAAGCAGCAATGGAAAAACAAATGAAAGCAGAACGTGAAAAACGTGCTGTAATTCTTGAATCTGAAGGTATGAAGCAATCTGCAATCCTTCAAGCTCAAGGTGAAAAAGAAGCTGCTATTAACAAGGCAGAAGGTGAAAAGCAAGCTGCAATCTTAAGAGCTGACGGTATCGCAAAAGCTCGTGTTCTTGAAGCAGAAGGTGAAAAACAAGCTGTTGAATTGATTATCAACGCAATCGGCGACAAGGGTAAACCAGATCAATACTTAATTGCTATGAAATACCTAGAAACATTAAAAGGTATCGCATCAGGTCAAAATAACAAGGTTGTTTATATGCCTTATGAAGCAACAGGAGTTCTTTCTTCAGTTGACGGTATTAAACAGATGTTTGACCATAAATAAATAATAATTCCATAAAAATAAAAAACTAGCACTTGTTATTGCCGTCCTCGTGCTAGTTTTATGAACTAAAAAAGTGATGTAGAATTTTAGCTTTCGCTAATTGCCACTTGTTCTGAGTTCATTATAACTTATTTTGAAAATTTTTCAACCCTATGTCCTAGTTCAATACATATTAGACTAAGCACAATTCTCTTTTAATTTATAGTAA
>CAVFBQ010000168.1:0-2425 GCA_963620455.1 uncultured Eubacteriales bacterium | reverse complement strand
AAGCCTTAAAAAAAATGTATGCAAAAAATTATGTAAATGCAGACGGTTTTGACAAAGAAACTTATTTTGACCTTGTTCAAAAAACATTAAAAATGTATCCTGATATCAAGTACACAATGAACATTACAAAAATAAGTATTATTGGCAACACTGCCGTAGTTGAAGCGGTTGAAAAAGCGACGGCATCATCAGTTGAGGCTGTTGGCGAAACTGATATTACAGGATATCTAAAAAGTTATTCAAACAGTATTTATTACTTAGAAAAAAATGGTGATAACTGGTTTGTAACTTCTGACCAAATCATAAATGAACGAACAACATTAACTTACGGCGAAGCAAATGACATAAAAATGGATTTAATTGTACCTCAACTCGTTCCAGCAAATAAACCTTATACCGCAAGTTTAAACCTTGATATTAATGACGGCAAAATGATTGTAATTGCTTCAATTGGACAAGAAAAAATTACATATCCGCAAATTAATTCGGAAGAAAGTTACAGAAAACTTCCAGAATCAGGTATTTTAGAAAGAATTTTCACTGCAAACAAAGATAACTTAAACGAGTACACAGTAGCCTCAATCGGTATTACAAGAGCTAAATTAGCTAAAAACAAGGACGTTAAACTCCTTGTTACAGGTTTGGGCTATATTATCACTAGAACAAATGTAATTCCAGAAAAGAATTTTAAGGTAGTTGAAAATGGCAAGAAAGAAACAACCGCAAAAACTGTGGAGTAAAATCATATACTTATTTGTGATGTTAGCAGGTTTTATCTGTGCAAATTGCTATTTGTCAGATTTAATAACAAGCAACGTTAAACATGGTTTCAATTTTCCACCAAATGATTTTATAACACTAAGCTATGTAAAAAATACAGGTGCAGCATTTAGCTTATTACAAAACTACCCACTACTACTAGAAATTTTGGCAGTTTTAGCATTAGTATTTTTACTTGCTTACGTAATCAGACACGCAGGAACAATGTCTTACACCGGTATAACATGGCTTTGTGTTTTAATGTCAGGTATTTTCTGTAATTTGTTTGAACGTATGACATTAGGTTATGTTAGAGATTATTTCTACTTTAAGTTTGTAGAATTTCCAATCTTTAACTTCTCTGATATTGCAATAAACGTAAGTATTGTAGCCATTATTTATTTGCTTTTAACAAGAGCACAACTTAAACAATTATAATCAGTATGAAATTTTTAATAGACGAAAACGACGAAAATATTAGACTTGACGCATATCTTTCAAATTTGATTGAAGATATTTCTCGTTCAAAAATTCAATCTGCAATTAAAAATGGCAATGTTTTAATTAATGGTGAAATAAAAAAGCCTTCGCATAAACTACACGAAAGCGATATCATTGAATTTGAGCCCCAAGTAATTGAAGAAGTGAAAATAGAACCACAAAATATTCCACTTGATATTGTTTACGAGGATGAAAATATGCTGGTCGTAAACAAACCGTCTGGAATGCTAACTCACCCAACAACAATTGAACGTGAAAACACTCTTGTAAACGCTCTTTTGTACAAATATGGTGACAATTTGTCAGATATTAATGGTGAATTTAGACGAGGGATTTTACACCGCTTAGACCGTAATACATCTGGACTTTTAATGGTTGCAAAAAATAATAAAGCTCACGAATTTTTAACTCAACAAATCAAAACAAAAACCGCCGTTAGGAGTTATTTAGCAGTTGTAAAAGGTTCAGTTAAAGATGAAGAAGGTGTTATCAATTTACCAATTGGAAGACACCCAACTCAACCTCATAAAATGGCAGTTGTTGAAGGAGGAAGACCTAGTATTACTGAATACAAGGTTTTAGAAAGATTTAAAAATGCAACATTTGTTGAATTAACTCTAAAAACAGGTCGCACTCACCAAATTAGGGTTCACATGAGCCATTTTAGGACACCAGTTTATAATGACACTCTTTATGGCGCTCGTCCAGAAAAATGTAAGACTCAAGAGCAAGTTTTACAAGCGTATAAACTAGAGTTTACAAAACCATTTGGTGATGAGATAATCAAGTTACAAATTGAACCTGATGAAAAAATTGAAAAGGTACTAAAATATTTAAGGAGTCAAAAATGATTATATTTTTAAGATTAATATCTATCGTATTACTTAGTGTAATTGGCTATTTCTGCTATACAATTAAACAACCACAAGTTATCGTTCTAGCATTTAGCGGATTTATTGCCGGTATTTTATTTGTATTATCTTATGTCTTGGATATTGCAAGAAAATTAAAAGCATATAAAAGAGAATTAGAAAAAAACTCTATTTCTTCAGATGAAAGTAACTCTAAGGTTAAAATTTTAGAATCGAAAATTGAAGTTCTTGAAAAAGCGCTAAAAAACTCTCTTGAAAATAAATAATTAAATTACTAAATAAAAAAAAGGGTG
>CAVFBQ010000167.1:0-2392 GCA_963620455.1 uncultured Eubacteriales bacterium | reverse complement strand
AGTTCCATACATTTTTTATCTGTGTCATATTAGACTCCTTTCTTTTATTAGTTTCCTAAAAAAGTTTTCGTTAGTCTAATATGTGTTTGAACTAGGACAGGCTTAAAATCAGATTTCAATTATTTATGGTATAATAACAGAAAGAAAAGAGGAAATATGTTTAGTACAGAAATTATATATGAAGTTGTAATCTTCTCAATTGGTGACACAAAAGCTGGAACAAAAATGGGCAAATTACAACTTAAAAATCCAGAAGATAATACAACATTAAACTGTATTCTATGGGAAGAAACCTTAAACAGATTTGATTCAAAGATTTTCAGAAGTGGAAACAAAGTTAGAATTGTATCAGCAACTTTTAACGAAAAATATAACAACTGTCTAGTTTCAGCATTAGAACTTGTAGAAGAAGCCATGACAGGCTTGACTCCAGAACAAACTAATGAATACTACACAGAACTAATTTCCTATTTTGAAAAAATTAAAAACGAAGAAATGAAAAGTTTCTTAAAAGAATTTTTCTCTGCACACGAACAAGAATTTAAGAATGCACCTGCTGCAAAGTTAATGCACCATAATTTCTTAGGTGGGCTTTTAGTTCACACAGTTGAATGTTTACGCTTGGCAGACAAAATTATTGAAACCTCTTTCCAAAAACTAAACTCAGACAATGTTTACACCGCATGTATATTACATGATATCGGTAAAATTTATGAATACACAGTTGACACAGAAACTGGTTTGATTGATTATAATGAAGAATTTAAAAAAGATTGGTTAACCCACTCTCAATTCGGATACTCACTGTGCATGAGTAAAGGATTTAAAGAAGTAGCAAGAATGATTGCAGCACATCACGGCAGAACTGACTGGGGCGCTATAATTGACTTAAACAACAAAGATTTAGAACCTTCAGTGTACATCGTTCACCATATTGATGACTTATCTGCAAAATTCGGTAGAACTAACGTAGCAATGTTAAAATAGGGAATTATGAAAGTAAGTTACAAAGTACCAGCAACAACAGCAAATTTAGGACCAGGATTTGATTGTCTTGGTTTGGCTTTGCCAATTTATAACATCATAACTATTGAAGAAACAGTAATGCCAAGCACAGGTATTGAAGTTAATGTTATGAAAGACTTTGAAAATGCTGAATTAATTGAAGAATTAGATAGCATTCCTAACGACAAAGATAATATTGTTTATAAAGCAGTGGAAATGCTTTACAACCTTGTAGGACAAGACCCTAACGAGATTAAAATTAACATCAAGTCAAGCATTCCAATTGCAAAAGGTTTAGGAAGTTCTGCTTCAGTAATCGTAGGTGGCTTAATGGCTGCAAACGACTTGTTGGGTAATCCAGCAGATGAAGCTGCTCTTTTATCAATCGCAACAGAGGCTGAAGGTCACCCAGATAACGTTGTTCCAGCAATTTTGGGCGGACTTGTTATGTCATCAATGGAGGACGATGGTTCTGTAATTTACAGAAGACTGAATTGGCCTGAAGATTGGCACATCACAGTTTGTATTCCAGATTTTGAACTCGCAACAAACATTTCTCGTTCTGTTCTTCCTGACAAAGTATCAATGGAAGATGCAAAATTTAATGCACGCAGACTTGCAATGCTTTTACACGCAATTGACACAGTTGATGCAAAATTGATGAAAAGCGCTCTTGAAGATAGATTACACCAACCATATAGAGAAAAATTAATCCCTGGATTTAAAGAAATAAAAGAAACCTTGAAACTTGAGGAAAATGTTTTAGGTACTGTAATCAGCGGTGCTGGACCTTCAATTGTAATTATTTCACAAAAAAATAATATCGAAAAAATTTACCAAACAGTTAAAGAAATTTGGAATAACTTGTATGTTCACTGTGATATTAGAACTTTAACCGTTGAAAAAACTGGTGCTAGTAAGGTTGAATAGAAAAATATTTTAAGATTTCAGACCCGAATAATAAAATTCCAATAATTGCGCTGAAAATAGATGCTACAATTACAGCTCCAGCGGCAATATCTTTTGCCATTCCAACAAGCCTTGAATATCTATTCTTAAACACTGCGTCTAAGCCAAATTCCAAGCCCGTATTAATAAATTCAGCAACCATAACATTTGAAATTGCGATAATTAAAATACAGATTTTTGTCACGCTCATTTTTAAAAGTAGTGCAAACAAAATTACTAAAAACGCAAAAATGGAATGTAGACGGATATTTTTTTCGCTTTTCAATGAAAGTCTAACTCCTCGTCCTGCATTTTTAAATGTATTCAAATAACCTTGAGATTTAAACTTAGACATTTTTATCCTTTATTTTATTCAAAGCCATTTTTTGAGCCTCTACAACAAAATTATAATCTTCTTCTGTTTGGTGGTCAAAACCTA
>CAVFBQ010000166.1:0-5335 GCA_963620455.1 uncultured Eubacteriales bacterium | reverse complement strand
TTAATTCTATTGATTAAGAGCCTATTTTTCTATTTAAAAGTTATAAATTAAGCTAAACCGAATTGAGGAGCGATGTTTTTAGCTTCTTGTTGTTCAGCTTGTTTAACAGAATTGTATTCGTTAGATAAAACTTGAACTTCAGATTCTAAAGCTTGTTTTCTCATATCTAATTGTTGTTGTTGAGCTTGTAATTTAGCACCTTGAGCTTTGTTCATTGCTGTGAAGATGCTATCAGTAACTGATGTTACAGCTTGAGTTAATACATTAGCACCTTGAGTAGCTTGTTGACATGCTACTTGAGCTCTTGACATATCTTCTGAGCTTAAACCAGCATAGTTACCACTCATAATTTGTTTAGCTTTGTTAGCATCGAAAGCAGCAGTTAAAGCTTGTAATGTTTGTTGACTTTGGAAACCTGATGTGAAAACGCTTGTCATTTGTTTAGCGTTTGTCATATTTTGTTGGAAGTCAGCAACTTTTTGAGCAGCTTCGTTATATTGTTGAGTGATTAAATCTAATTCATAGTTCTTAGCATTTAATTCTCTTCTGATTTGAATTTTTCTTGATGCAAATAATAAGAAACTCATTTTTTAATCCTCTTTATCTCTCGTACTTATATAAAGTATTTTTTTTTAAAATAATTGCTTTTTTTGCTCTCTTTAAGTTTACATTTCTTAATAAAAAGAAATAGACCCTTAATTCTATTGATTAAGAGCCTATTTTTCTATTTAAAAGTTATAAATTAAGCTATAATAAACGTTTTAAGTCTTCAGGTCTTGTTGAACGAGATAAAGCATCTTCTAATGAAACTTGACGACTTACATATAAAGATTTTAAAGCCATTTCAAGAGTTTGCATACCCAAACCAGAATTTGTTTGTAATGCCGAATAAATTTGAGCTGCTTTTGATTCGCGAATTAAGTTTGCAATGGCTGGAGTAACCAACATGATTTCTTGAGCCATTACACGACCTTTTTTAGTACCGTCTGCTTGTAATCTTGGTAACAAGGTTTGAGCAAATACCGCCGCCAATGACGATGACAACTGAACACGAATTTGTTGTTGTTGACCTTCTGGGAAAACGTCAATGATACGGTCAATAGTTTGCGAAGCTGAAGAGGTGTGAAGAGTACCGAATACCAAGTGACCAGTTTCAGCCGCTGTCAAAGCAAGTGAAATAGTTTCTTGGTCACGCATCTCACCTACTAGAATAATATCTGGGTCCTCACGAAGTGCTGAGCGCAACGCATTTGCGAAAGAACGTGTATCTTGACCTAATTCACGTTGGTGAACTACTGATTTTTTTGATTGATGCACAAATTCTATCGGATCTTCAATTGTCAAAATGTGTTCAGAACGAGTAGAATTAATGTGGTCAATCATTGATGCTAATGTTGTTGATTTACCTGAACCTGTCGGACCTGTTACAAGGATTAAACCTCTTGGTCTTTCAGCTGTTTTTCTTACAATGTCTGGCAATCCTAGTGTTTCAAAAGCTGGGACAATGCTCGAAATTGTACGGAAAGCTGCTGCAAAATTACCTTTATCTTTATAAATATTAACCCTAAAACGACTTAAACCTTGAACACCATAAGAGAAGTCTAGTTCCCAATCTTGTTCAAGTTTTCTTCTTTGTTCATTTGATAACATCGGAAATAATAATGTTTCAACGTCATCAGCTGATAGTGGGGGTCTGTCTGTTCTAATTAATTTACCATCAACACGGATTACAGGTGGTAAATTTGCTGAAATATGCAAGTCACTTGCTTTACTTTGAACTGTTAACTCTAAAAGTTCTTCTATTAACATTAATGTTCTACCTCAAAATAATTATAATTAAATCTTACAATAAAAAGATTGAATGTAAATAGTTTTACAATTAAAATTTTCTGATATAATTTTAATATGAAATATAGAGAAAACGTTAGAAATTTTTGTATTATTGCACATATTGACCATGGTAAATCGACATTGGCTGATAGACTATTAGAGGCAACTGATACCATTGCAAAAAGAGATATGCAAAATCAACTTTTAGATTCAATGGATATAGAGCGAGAACGCGGTATCACAATCAAATTAAATACTGCAAGGATGAAATATGCAGCAAAAGATGGAAAAAACTATGAGCTAAACCTTATTGATACCCCAGGTCACGTAGATTTTACGTATGAAGTTTCTCGTTCGTTAGCAGCTTGTGAAGGCGCATTACTTATAGTTGATGCAACACAAGGTGTAGAAGCTCAAACACTTGCTAATGTTTATTTGGCAGCTGAGCAAAATCTTGAAATTATACCTGTTATAAACAAAATAGATTTACCGTCTGCTGATGTTGAAAGAGTAAAAGCAGAAATTGAAGAAGTGCTAGGAATTGATGCTTCACTTGCAATTCCTGTAAGTGCTAAAACTGGTGAAGGTATTGACAAAGTTCTTGAAGCCGTTGTTGAATTAGTACCTCCTCCTGTAGATACTTTAGATAAACCACTAAGAGCATTAGTTTTTGATAGCGCTTATGACCCTTATTTAGGTACAGTATGTTTATTTAAAATTATTGATGGTTCAATTAAAACCTCTGACAAAGTTAGATTTATGGCATCAGGAAAAGAATATGATGTCGTTGAATTGGGTTACCTAACTCCAACTAGAGTTCCTTGTGAGTGTCTTACTTGTGGAGATGTAGGTTATTTTGCAGGTTCAATAAAAGAGATTACAAGATTTGTAGGAGATACCATTACAACTTGTGAAAATCCAGCGATAGAACCTTTACCAGGATATCAAGAAGCTTTACCAATGGTATTCTCAGGTTTATATCCTGTAGATAATGAAGACTATCATGATTTGAAAGAAGCTTTAGAGAAGTTAAAACTTTCTGATAGCAGTATTACTTTTGAACCTGAAACTTCTAGTGCATTAGGTTTCGGTTTTAGGTGTGGTTTCTTGGGTATGTTACACATGGAAATTGCGCAAGAACGATTAGAACGTGAATACAATCTATCACTAGTAACAACAGCTCCGTCAGTAGTTTACCATGTTCATACAACAACAGGTGAAGTTTTATCAATTGATAATCCAGCCAATTTACCACCTGCAGTTCAAAGAGAATATATTGAAGAACCTTATGTTAAAGTAGATATCATAACCCCAAATGAGTTTGTTGGAACATTAATGGATTTAAACCAATCTAAACGCGGAATTTTTATTAATATGACTTACATTGACAAGTTTCGTGTAAACTTGGAATATCACGTTCCATTAAGTGAAGTTATTACAGACTTTTATGACCAATTAAAATCAAGAACAAAAGGTTATGCAAGTATGGATTATGAATTCTGTGATTACAAGCGTTCTGACCTTGTAAAACTTGATGTGATGTTAGCTGGTGAAATAGTTGATGCACTATCTGTAATTTGCCATAAGGATAGCGCATTTTACATTGGACAAAAACTTACTGAAAAATTAAAGACAATAATTCCTCGCCAATTGTTTGAAGTTCCTATTCAAGCTGCTATTGGTGGTAGAGTAATTGCAAGAACAAATATTAAGGCACTTAGAAAAAGTGTATTAGACAAGTGCTATGGTGGTGATATTACACGTAAACGTAAACTGCTTGAAAAACAAAAACGTGGCAAAAAACGTATGAAAGCAGTCGGTAAGGTTGAAGTACCACAAGAAGCATTTATGGCTGTTCTTAGCCTTAATGATGAAACTAATTAAATGTTTAGTTTATATCCGCCACCATAAATTGTTTCAATGTACTTTTTACCATTTGAAATCTTGTCGATTTTTGTACGCAGGTGGCGAATATGGACTCTAATTGTTTCAACATCATCATCGGGAGAATAACCCCATACATCTTTTAATAATTTTGAAGATGAAACCATATTCCCATGGTTTTGAAATAATATATTAAAAATATCAAACTCAATAGGAGTTAATTTTGCAATATTGTCTGAAATCTTAACCGAGTACTGCTCTGGCAATAAGGTTATTTCATTGAGAGTTAAAATTTCTTTTGTAGCCATTGATTCGGGAAGTTGATTAGA
This sequence comes from uncultured Eubacteriales bacterium, assembly GCA_963620455.1. Taxonomy (GTDB): domain Bacteria; phylum Cyanobacteriota; class Vampirovibrionia; order Gastranaerophilales; family Gastranaerophilaceae; genus UBA6984. The sequence continues at coordinate 1,292 of CAVFBQ010000166.1, read as the reverse complement.
ACGTTTTAAGATTGCCTTAACTCGCATTTTCAACTCTTCCATATCAAAAGGTTTTACCAAGTAATCGTCTATACCAATTGAAAAACCTCTGCCTTTATCTTCAATATCAGATAAAGCTGTTAGCATTAAAATTGGCATATTTTTAGTTGAATCATTTTGTCGAATTCGTTGGGCAACCGTATAGCCATCAACATTCGGCATCATAACATCAAGAATAACTAAATTGGGTAATTCTTGTTTTGCTAGTGCAAAACCCTGTATACCATCAAAAGCTTGAATCACATCATAACCTACAAGCTTCAAATTGACTTTTATTAACTCGTTTATTGCTTTATCATCATCAACTACTAAAATTTTACTCATAGAATTAATATACTATAAAAATTTATAATTGGTAATTTGTTGTAATAAATTAATTATAATATTATAATGTTTTTAACTAAGGTGATTTTATGTTAACAAGTAATTCAAATAAGTATTTAGGGAAACACACAATTGCAGAATTTTATGAGTGCAATGGGGATATATTAAATGATGTAAATAAAATTGACGAACTGCTTACAAATGCAGCTATTGAGTGTGGAGTAACAATCGTTGAAAAGTGCTTTCATCGATTTAATCCTTATGGTGTTAGTGGAGTTGTAATTATTGCGGAGAGTCATATTTCAATTCACACATGGCCAGAATATGCGTATGCAGCTGTTGATTTGTTTACTTGTGGCACAAGTTGTAATACTAAAAAGGCGTATGACTATTTAGTTAAAGCTTTTAACTCTAAAAAATCTTCTTATAACGAATTACAGCGTGGTTTATTAGATACTAATAACAAATTAAAAGAAGAAGCTTTTGTAATAGGTGTTTAATAAAAGAATGAATGACGAACTTAAACAAACCTTAAAACTATTACCAGATTTGTCAGGATGTTATATCTATTATGACAAAAATAATACTGTTATCTATGTAGGAAAAGCAAAAAATCTAAAAAATCGTGTAAGGAGTTATTTTAATCGTTCTCAAAAATCACCTAAAACTATAGCTCTCGTTTTAAATATTGAAAGATTAGAATATATTATTACCGATACAGAAGTAGAAGCATTTATCCTTGAAGATCAGCTTATAAAAAAATATAAGCCCAAATATAATATTTTATTAAAAGATGATAAAAAATATCCATACTTTTTGATTACAGATGAGGATTTTCCACGTATTTTAGTTGTTAGAAAAAAGAATTTGAACCCTGATAAAGGGCATTTCTTTGGTCCTTACACTGATATACGTGCAATGTATTCAAC
>CAVFBQ010000165.1:0-3000 GCA_963620455.1 uncultured Eubacteriales bacterium | reverse complement strand
ATAAAAAGTCTGTCAATAGAATTGGCAGACATTAAATAAACACGAGGATATTAAGAGAGAGAGTATAAAAATCTTTGTTATAAATTAAACTTACCTCGTTTCGGTTTAATTTACCTTTTAATTAATTAGTTGTTACTTAAAACTAATTTCATTGTTGCCATATTTTTAATAGCCAACATTTTGTGTTTGTTTTGTTGAGAATTTGAGATTTCAAAAACTCTGCACATACGACGGATTTCTTCTGCTTCAGCATAATTATGAACTCTATAAACATTGTTGATTGGGTCTGTTACAACTGACATCATAGTGTTTAATTCTTGTTCTTTCATTTGAAATCCTCTCTTTAAAATCTCTTTGTTATCTCTTACTCTTTTATAAAGTATTTCTTTCATAAAAAATTGCCTTTTCTATTTTCTCTTTGTTAATTTTTATTAACAAACCGTCCATATTATATATATAATGAGGTTTTCGGCTTTGTCAAAAAAGGGCTGAAGTGCATGTTGCACATGCACTTCAGCCCTTCAAAGGTTCTAAAATCTATAAATTAGTTACATGACGTATTTTCTGAATACCACTTTAAATTAGCTGCACACTTCATATAATCTTCATTTCCGTATTTTAACACCCAACCTAAATATTCCGATGATGTAGGAGATGGTTGTGCTGTAACATTTACTCCATCTGAACCATCACTCATTTTAGAATCTGTTACATACATATAGAATTGGTCTATACCTAATGTATCTGCCCCTTTTCCTGCCCCGTCTAAATCAACTAAAACATTTAGAGCATTTCCTGCAAAATTAGCAACAGTTAAATTATTAAAGAATGCCAACGAAGCACCATCTTTTAAGGTAAATTTGTATGCAGCATTTACAGTTGAATTTGTTGTATAATCATTTGTCCAGCATTTTGCATTTGCACCTACTCCACATATTGAACAATCAAGGTATTTTGCCAATTTACCGCCAATAGCAGTACCGATTGCATTGTCAGCCATGCCTGACCAATCGTTTACGTTACCGTATTTCATGCTTGCACGAGAGAATGCTGTTTCCATTTCTGAATAAACTTTTCCTGCTTTTGCAATATAAACTTGTTCATCGGCATTATCCTTCAAGTTTGGGATTGTAACTGCTGCAACGACACCGATGATACCAAGTACCATTAAAATTTCTGCCATTGTAAACGCTTTTAATTTATTAAACATAATTATTTACCTCTTTATTAATTACAAGATCTTTTGTTCGCCCAACTTAAATCATCAAAACATTTGTTATAATCCATATTACCTGCTTTGATTACCCAAGCTGTATTCAATATTTTACGGTCTTCATAAATATAAACACCAGAATCACACGAAAGACCTTCTGGTTCTACGCCATTATTACTTAATTCAAACCAAAAAATATCATACCCAGCTTCATTTGGACCTTTATCAGGTCCGTTTACATCAACATAAATATTACCAAAATAACAAGGATAATATTTATCATCACTACTTGAACAACTTGTATCTACATTGTTAGATGCAGTAATAGCTAAGCCCATGCCACTTTTTAATCTCAAGTAGTATGCATCTTTATATGATGTTGGCATACAGTTACCTGCTGAATCAGCACAATCTAATTCAACATCTAATGATTGCGACAATCTTTCAGCCAACAATTTTGCTGCAGCTTTATAATCGGCAGTATCTAATAACCAATCCGGTGCTCCATAACGTGTAACCATTGAATCATAAGCTATTTGCAGGTCAGAATAAGCCTTTTTTGTTGCAGCAACAAGAGCTTGTTCATCAACATTATCTGACAATCTTGGCAAAGCCATTGCTGCCACGACACCAATTACAGCCAAGACCATCAATACTTCTGACATTGTAAATGCTTTTTTAAACTTATTAATCAAAATATTAGTTCCTTTTCTTATTAATGAAATTGTATGACTTTTAATTACCCTTGTCAAACAAACTTAAACAATTGTAACCTTTTTGATTTTTTTCTAAATGAATATAAAATAAGTATATATATCGGGAGGAAAAATGAAAATCAAATTTTTAATAACATTACTAGCACTGCTTTTTACGGTTAACACTGTTTCAGCTCAAGTGTTGAAGTCAAACGCTGTAACAAAAAGGATTCCAGCAGGTACAAAATTTTCTATCAAATTGCTTGACCCAATCAGCACAAAGACAAGCAACGAAGGAGATTATTTCAGCGCAGTTTTAATTAACGATGAAAAAACACCTACAAACGTAATCCTTCCAGCAGGCTCAATGATTAGGGGAAGTGTTCAAAAAGTAGTTCCAAACAAATGTTTCTCACGTGGTGGTATTCTTTATGTAGATTTCGACCACATTGTAACACCAAACGGAAGACAATTACCTTTGAATATGATTATTTCTGGTAAAGTTAACCTTGCGACTGACGGTGGTGTATATATCAACAAAGGTTATGGCGAAGCTTTGCAAAACAACTGGGATAAAACCGTTGATATTACGGTAAACTCTACAGAGTTCGGCATGGATATCGGTGAAGATGTTTTATTCAGCACAGCTAGAATTATTACAGTTCCAGTATGTGCAATAGGTGGTGCAGTTGGTGGCGGACTTTATTGGATTGGCGACAGCGTGGTTGACATGTTCAGAAAAGGTCAACCAGTTGAATTTAGCCAAGATGAAGTTTTGACTGTAATTCTTACAGCCCCAATTGATGTACCTATTAATTAAAGATTTGTGACTCTGAATTCATTTCAGAGTTGCATGGTCTTATTGGAACAACATTGCGATTCCGAAACAAGTTCGGAATGACTGGAATATTTGTCACTCTGAATTCATTTCAGAGTCGCATGGTTACTTTGGATAGACATTGCGATGCTGTCACACGGGGGACAGGTTCACAAAACTCATTCTTCGTTTGTTCGCTTTGTCAAAAGACATTGAGTGAAACTATACTAAAGTTGTAGAAAAGTTATAAAAAGCATGTAAAAGGCACGGATTTT
>CAVFBQ010000164.1:0-2601 GCA_963620455.1 uncultured Eubacteriales bacterium | reverse complement strand
GCGGAATGTAAATTCTACATTCCGCGCCTTCATAAAGAATTTATTATTTAGATTTTCTTTTGAACTTAATTTCATCGTTTTCGGCATCAATTACCAAAGTGTCACCTTTAATAAATTTTTGAGCCAAAATTAATTTAGCTAATGGGTTTTCAACCATTTGTCGAATTGTACGTTTCAATGGTCTTGCACCGTAAATTGGGTTGTAACCTTGAGTGGCAAGCAATTCTTTTGCATCTGGTGTAACCTCTAGGTTGATTTCTTGTTCGCTTAAACGTTTGCCTAAAGAATCCATTTGAATATCTACGATTTGTTTCAAGTTGTCTAAAGTTAAGCCTTTGAAGAAAATTGTTTCATCAACACGGTTTAAAAATTCAGGTTTGAAACGTTCTTTTAAGATATTCATCACTTTTTCTTTAGTTTCTGAAAAATCACCATTTATAGAGTCCTCCAAGATGACTTCACTACCGATGTTACTTGTCATTATGATAAGTGTATTTTTGAAATCAACAGTTCTGCCTTTAGAGTCTGTTAAACGACCGTCATCAAAGATTTGTAACATCAAGTTGAATACATCTGGGTGAGCTTTTTCGATTTCATCAAAAAGTACAACTGAATATGGTTTTCTTCTTACAGCTTCTGTTAATTGCCCACCTTCATCGTAGCCAACATACCCAGGAGGAGCACCAACTAATCTTGCAACGTTATGTTTTTCCATGTATTCAGACATATCAATTCTCACGATTGCATCTTCGTCATTAAACATAAAGTCTGCTAAAGATTTTGCGAGTTCTGTTTTACCAACACCAGTAGGACCTAAGAAAATAAATGTACCAATTGGACGTTTCGGGTCTTTTAAGCCAGAACGAGCGCGGCGGATTGCATCTGAAACGGTATTAACAGCTTCGTCTTGACCGATTAAACGTTTGTGAAGAACATCCTCCATTGAGATTAATTTCTTCATTTCGCTTTCAACTAATTTTGTAACAGGAACTCCTGTCCACTTGCTTACGACCTCTGCAATGTCATCTCCATCAATTTCTTCTTTAAGCAATTGATTATCTTTTCTATCTGTTCCTTGTATGTCTTCAAGTTTCTTTTGTAATTCCATTAGCTTGCCGTATTTCAATTCAGCCGCTTTTTGTAAGTCTGTGTTACGTTCAGCCTTTTCAATTTCAAGTTTAACTTGTTCAATTTCTTCTTTAATCGATGCTTCGCCTTGAATTGAAGCTTTTTCTTTGCTCCATTGTTCTTTTAGAACTCCGATTTTTGATTCCAAATCGCTAATTTCTTGTGAAATTTCTAAGATTTTTCTTTCGCAATCAGGGTTTGTATCTTCTTTTTTCAATGCCTCACGTTCAATTTCAAGTTGAACTTTTTGACGAGCCATAATATCAATTTCTTCTGGCATGGAATCAATTTCAATACGTAGAGAAGATGCAGCTTCATCAATTAAATCTATAGCTTTATCTGGCAAGAAACGGTCTGTAATGTACCTATCAGACAATTTTGCAGCTTGGATTAAGGCGCTATCAAGAATTCTTACACCATGGTGAACTTCATATTTTTCTTTCAAACCACGTAAAATACTGATTGTGTCTTCAACCGATGGTTCATTAACCATAACAGGTTGGAAACGTCTTTCTAAAGCGGGGTCTTTTTCTATGTATTTTCTATATTCGTTAATTGTTGTCGCCCCGATGGTTCTTAAAACGCCTCTTGCAAGCATTGGTTTTAACAAGTTGCCAGCGTCCATTGAACCCTCTGTTGCTCCTGCTCCAACGACAGTGTGAAGTTCATCGATAAACATTACAATGTGTCCGTCTGATTCTTCAACTTCTTTTAAGACAGCTTTTAAACGTTCTTCAAATTCACCTCTGAATTTTGCACCTGCGACCAATGCTCCTAAATCTAATGAAATCAATTTATCATTTTTAAGACTTTCTGGGACATCACCTCTAACCATACGTTGAGCTAAACCTTCAATAATTGCAGTTTTACCAACACCAGGTTCACCGATTAATACAGGGTTGTTTTTTGTACGTCTGTTTAAAACTTGTATGATACGTCGAATTTCCTCGTCACGACCAATTACGGGATCCAACTTGCCTTTTCTTGCAAGCTCCGTAAGGTCAGTAGAATATTTTTCCAGCGCTTTCATATTTTCTTCTGCGTTTTTATTATCCACTTTTTTATTACCTCTTATCTTCTTCATTGCATTCAATACGGTATTTGATGTAACTCTGTTGTCGGTAAGTATTTTTTTGATATTGCTATTTTCAAGTCGAGTCATAGCCAATAGGATATCTTCAATTGAAATAAATTTGTCTTTTAATTCTTTTGAAGCTTCTTCAGCTAAATCAAGTAACGCAACAGTATTGTTTGACATAAATAATTGTTGTGTGTTTTGAACCCCACTTACTGTTGGAAAATCACTGATTGCTTTTGTAACGGTATTAATGAAATTTTGATTTAAAAGTTTCAATTCAGTTAGGTAATCCCTTGAAATCCCGTTGTCTTGAATCATTGCCATCATAATGTGTTCTGGTTCAATTTGAGTGTTGTGTTTCGCATTCATCAATGCACTTGCTGATGAAATAATTT
>CAVFBQ010000163.1:5209-7379 GCA_963620455.1 uncultured Eubacteriales bacterium | reverse complement strand
ATGTAAAGGGAAATATAAACGGAAATATAAGGAGAACTCACTATGGGAATGGCAGCATCGCAAGCAAGATTATTAAGTATCACAGCAAGAATGACAGATGTTGAGTATAAATCTCAACAAATATCAAATACAAAAATCAGATTAGCAGATGAATCAGAAGAAGTAGCACAAGCATATACAACAGCATTAAACAAACAAAAATTAACATATACAGACTGGAGCAATGGTTCGTTACAAACAGTATCATTGACACCGGCAGTGTTATCTCAATTAGGTTTATCATTGGTAAGATCATCAGATAACAAAAATGTATCACCATCAATCTTAAATCCAAATTTTGATGCAAGTCAACCAGAATCAACAACAAACCAAAAATACATAGCAAATACAGATAAAGAAGCAATGTCAGCAGATATTTCAGCATCAGATTTGTATGAAATGATCCAATCAGGTCAATTCTATTTACAATCAACAACAGATACAGATGAAAATGGAAACTTAAAACGAGTATCAGTAGATGGAACAAACAGATTAGCAATTGCATCAGATACAACAGAATTAGCAAAAGCAGAAGCAGAATATAATGCAAAAACAGCAAAAATCAATAATAAAGAAAAATTATTAGACAATGACTTAAAAGCATTAGATACAGAACACAATGCATTAAAAACAGAATATGATTCAGTAAAATCATTAATCAGTGATAATGTAAGCAAATCATTCAACTTATTCTCATAATAGTTGAATACTCCCAAAGAATTTCCTTATTTCCTTCCCTATACACAAAATTTTCAAGCCGTTTCGTAAGAAACGGCTTTTCATTTGACAAAACTTCGTTTTGTTTTCCGTTTTTTATTTAGTACAACTCTTCTAATGCTGCAATTTTCATTGTTTGAACGTCAGGAGTCTTTCCTGTCCAAATTTCGAGTGCTTTTGCACCTTGATAAATCAGCATGTCTAAGCCTGAAACTATTTCTAATCCAAGAGCTTCAGCTTCTTTTAGTAACAAAGTTTTCATTGGATTGTAAATGACATCATAAACAATGGCATCTTTTGGAAGTTGCTCTAATGACATTTTTGTTATTGGCATCATGTCCATAGAGTTTCCACGCATACCTACTGGTGCACAGTTAACTAAAATTGAAACTTCAGACAAATCACGTATGTTTTGTAGTTGGTAATTATTAAACGTAATTTCAGGGAATGAGTTTCTCATTGAGTTAATCATTGCTGATGAGTTGATAATGTTTCTAGAGTAGTAGTTAACAACCTTTACGCCAGCTTGTATAAGTCCTACAGTGGCAGCTCTTGAAGCTCCACCTGTTCCAATTATTCCTGCAGTTTTGCCATCAAGCCTTACTGGGTTTGGAATTGCGGCTCTAAATCCGTAAATATCAGTGTTATACCCTTTGAAACTTTTATCTGGCATAATTTTAACTGTATTTGCACAACCTGCAATATTTGCTGTTTCATCTATTTCATCTAAGAAAAGTGAAATTGGAACTTTTAGTGGAATTGTTACATTGAAACCATCATAATTATTTACTTTTAGTGATTTAACACGGTTAATTAATTCATCAGGTGGTGTTTCAAGGATATCATAAGAACCAGTTTCTCCGATACTTTTAAAGCCTGCTTGTTGAATAACTGCAGACATTGAGTGACCTAAAGGATATCCAATTAATCCTAGTTTATACATTTTCAAGCTCCTTTGAATATTTGCATGTTTTTGATGAACATTCAATGAAAGTTCCCTTTTTTAGCACTTTTTTTACAAGTAATGAGCCACAGTCTGGACAAACATCTCCTGTTGGTTCATTCCATAAAACAAAGTCGCAATCAGGATACTTATTACAGCCATAGAAAATTTTGCCATATTTAGATTTTCGTTGAACAATATCGCCACCACATTTAGGGCATTTAACACCAGTTGATATAACAACGCGCTTTCTGTTTTTACAGTCTGCATTTGTACATTCCATGTATTTGCCATAAGGACCAACCTTGTAAATCATGTCAGAACCGCATTTTTCACATTTTTCTTCGCAAACTTCGGCTTCTTGTTGTGCGCTTTCTTGAGTCGAATTAAGTGGCATCATTGTTTTACATTCTGGATAACCTGAACAACCTAAGAATTGTGAGCCAAAACGACTTGTTCTTACAACCATTG
>CAVFBQ010000163.1:1849-5199 GCA_963620455.1 uncultured Eubacteriales bacterium | reverse complement strand
ATATCACTTTCGATATTAATTCTTTCCATGTTTTGTTTTGCATCAGCTACGATTTTTACAAAAGGGTCATAAAATTCTTTCAAAACTTTATCCCATTTAGCTTTCTTCTCAGCAATTTCATCAAGTTTATTTTCCATGCCTGCTGTAAAATCATAGTCCATGACATCTTTAAAGTGTTCTACAAGTTGTTTAGAAACTGTACGTCCCAACAATGTTGGAGCTAATGCTTTTTCAATTTTTTCAACGTAGCCTTTAGTTTGTATTTTAGTAATAATAGGCGCGTATGTAGATGGGCGTCCAATTCCGTGTTCTTCTAAAGCTTTAACTAAAGAAGCTTCGCTATATCTTGGAGGTGGTTGAGTAAAGTGTTGTTTTGGATTAATTTTGTTGCGTTTCAACACATCCCCTTTTTTCATTTCTGGAATTGATTTTTTTGTATCATCATCTTCTTCAGAATAAAGTTTTAAGAACCCGTCAAAAATAACCGAGCTTGTTCCAGCTTTAAATGTGTAATCTCCAGCCTTAATGTCAATTGAAGTGTTTGCAATTGATGCATTCTGCATTTGCGATGACATAAATCTGTCCCAAATAAGTTTGTACAAGCGGTATTGTTCTGATGTTAAGTAAGATTTTATACTTTGTGGTGTACGGCTTGGATACGAAGGACGTATTGCTTCGTGGGCATCTTGTACGTTCTTTTTACCAGCTTTCACGTAGTCATTTGGCTTTTCTGGATAATATTTTTCGCCAAAATTTTCAACAATAAATTCTTTAGCTGCAGCTTGTGCATCATCAGAAATACGAACAGAGTCAGTTCTCATGTATGTAATTAGACCGACAGCGCCGTCAGAACCCAGTTCAATACCTTCATAAAGTTTTTGTGCAATTTGCATTGTTTTTGCAACGCCATAACCTAATTTTGACGATGCTTCACGTTGAAGTGTTGAAGTTATAAATGGTGGAGATGGTTTTCTTGTTGTTTCACGTTTTGAAATTTTATCCACCACAAATTCTGTCGATTTATCATTCAAATACTCAACGACTTTGTTTGAATCTTCTTCGTTTTTAAGTTCAATTTTTTTATCTAAATATTTTTGTAGTTCGGCTTCAAAAGTTGAATTTTCCTTTTGTAATTCAGCTGAAATAGTCCAATATTCAACAGGTTTGAAGGCTTCAATTTCATCTTCTCTTTCGCAAATCATTCTAAGAGCAACCGATTGAACGCGACCTGCTGAAAGATGGTTATTTCTTAATTTTTCCCATAAAACGGGGCTAATTTTATAACCTACAAGACGATCTAAAATTTGTCGTGTCTGTTGAGCTTTAACCCTGTCGTTGTCAATTTCTCTTGGGTGTTCAACAGCATATTTTACTGCCTTCGGTGTGATTTCATTAAATTCAATACGTTGAATTTTGTCATCATCTACTTTTAACACTTGTCTTACGTGCCATGCTATTGCTTCTCCTTCACGGTCGGGGTCGGAAGCTAGGTAAACTTTTGCACATTTTTTTGCAATTTCGTTTAACTTATCAACAACTTTTTTCTTTTCAGGTATGACAACAAAACTAGGTTCAAAATTATTAGCAACATCAAATCCTAATACATTTTTAGGAAAATCTCTAATGTGTCCAAAGCTTGCTTCAATAGTGTAGTTATCGCCTAAAATCTTTTGGATAGTTTTTGATTTTGCGGGAGATTCCACGATTACTAGTGCTTTACCTTCTTTTTCTGCACTTTTCTTAGTTGATGTTTTAGCTTTTGTTTCTTTTTTCTCTTTAGTTGCTGTTCTTGGCATTTTATTAAACCTTTGTGTATCTATCGCCTTCTACTTGTTTTATTATGCCTTTAAGCTCTAATGTTGTCAAGTTAGTCAACAAGTAGTCAGTTGATAGTTTTGTTTCATTTTGTATGCAATCAAAGCTTTTAGGTTCTATTTCGATTGCAGATAATATTATACTTTCTTCATTTTCTAAATTAATTAAATCAAGTTTTTGTTGTTTAGGCAGTTTTATTTCCCATCCTAAAGCATTCAAAATGTCAACACCCTCTGTTACAAGAGTTGCTCCATTTTTTAATAATTTGTAAATACCTTCTGTATTTGGATTTGTAATTAATCCAGGTACGCACATAAGTTCTCTACCTTGTTCTAGTGTGAGGTTTGCACTAATTAAAGCCCCACTTTTCAATGCCGCTTCAACGACTAAAGTTCCGTAGCTAATGCCTGTAACAATTCTATTGCGCTCTGGAAATCTGAATTTTAAAGGCTCAAATGTAGGATAATACTCACTAAGGATAGCTCCACCTTCATTTGAAATCATTTTGTATAGTTCTCTATTACTTTCAGGGTAAGTAAAATCAAAACCGCTTGCGATTACGCCAATTGTTTTTAAATTGTTTTGTAAGGCACAATAATGTGCAGCTGAGTCAATGCCTGCTGCTAGTCCTGAAACTATACATAAATCTGTATTTGCCAAGTCTTTGATAATTTTTTCTAATGACATTTTTCCATTAGAACTAGCGCGCCTTGAACCAACAACAGCTATTGTTTTGTTTAAGTTACAGCGTTTTAAATCTCCTTTTACATATAAAACTGCAGGTGGATTAGAAATTTCTTTCAATAAGTTTGGATATTCTTCGTCCTCAAATGTAATGACGTGAATATTATTTTCTTCTACACGTGATAAAGCTGTTTCAGGTTTGATTTTATCTCTTAATTTTAAAAAGTTTTCTAGTTTCTTAAGGCTTATACCTTCAATTTGAGTAAGTTCTTCTCGTCCTGCGTTAAAGGCTTTTTTAAGGTCAAAGAAATGTTCATATAACTTTAAAATAAAGCTACTGCCCAATTCTTCAAGACTTGATAATCCCACCCAATACTTTTTCATTAAAACTAATTACCTTTCTTCACTTGAATTCTAGCAATTAATTTATTTACGCTGTCTTTTTCTTCTTGTGGAATATCAAAATTTATATAATCTTCAAAATATTCAATAGCATCGTCAAAGTCGCCTCTAGCCATAAACAACATGCCTAGTTTCTTGAATGCCGGGTGAAACTTGTCATTTACAGCTGTAGCTTTTAAATAATTAGAAATAGCCTTATCAATTTCGTCATTAGCTTCGTATGCTTCTGCTAAAAAGAAATAAATAAGTTCGTTTTGGTCTTTAAATTCTAAGATGTTTTCAAAATTAGCAATAGCCGCTTCGTAGTTTCCCATTTCGTAATATGCCCTTGCTAGGTCATAATATGCATCATAGTTTTCAGGCTCTTTTTCTAATATTCGTTCTAATTCGTCTATTGCAAGGTCAACTTGTGTATCTTCCATGTACATTCTTGCTAAATAGTGTGGAAT
>CAVFBQ010000163.1:0-1839 GCA_963620455.1 uncultured Eubacteriales bacterium | reverse complement strand
GAAGTGCCAATTCACGTGCTTGTAGGCAATCAATTGCTAGCGCAATTTCCTTCATTCTGTAATAAATATCAGATAAATTTAAGTATAGTTGTGGCAAGTTAGGATTAATTTTTAACGCTTTATGACAGAATTTTTCTGCGCTTGGTAAATCTCCTAGATTTGAATAAGAAACGGCGATATTGTTGTAAATTTCAGCACTTTCGTCACCATTTTCTAATACAACATGAAACGCATCAATCGCTTCTTTATATTTACGTTCTTTGAATAATTCTAATGCTTTATCCAACATTTCTGACATTTTATTTATCCTCTAACTGTTGAGATTGAATGTTTTTAATTACAGTTTTAGCGTTACCTTCTGCATAAAAATCTTTTGGCTTAAGTTGCATTTTGATTTTGTCTGCGTAAATAGTTTTTTCGCCCTGATTAATTAATGAACGTCCTGTAAAGTAAATTTCATTAAATTTATTAGTTACTTTATCTGGGAATACAGTCATCTTAGGTCCTTTAGCATAGTAGTCATCATACCAAACTTGAATATTACCGCTACAATTGAAGGTGTTTTGTTTTTTGCTGAATTGTTGACGATTACCTTTGATCGTAAGAGTTTTGCCATCGTCCATTTCTGTGTGTGACATAGTATGACCTTCAGAAATTATTTCTTCGTTAACTAAATCGTAAATGAAATGGTCAGCTTCTGCTTTGTTTGTTTTTTCATTTACTTTTGCATTTCCAAACAAGTCTATTCTTTTTAAATCGCCTTTTTTGTCAGTTCTAATAACGGCTTTGTCAGAGAAGGTGTTTATGTCTTGATACTTAATAACAACACCACCTACAGCGGTCATGACATTTGATTTTGTATCATATTCTTGTGAGTTTGCAGTGATTACAGCAAGGAGTTTTTTGCCGTCCATAACTGTTGTTTGCGTATCGCCTTCAGCTCTTACCACTTTGGTAATTAATGATAATTTTAATATATTAGCTTTAACTTCTCGTTTTTTATTGTTTTGAACTTGGTACGCATAAGGTTTATCGTAGAAAGTTGCAGTATCAAGTTTGTTGCCTTTTGTTGTGATATCTGCTCTGTCACCAACAACATGTAAGTCATCAAGTTTTACTTTTACATCTCCGTCAAAGTGAATTTTGTTATCAGATTCACTAAAAGTTTGTGTTTTAGATTCAATAATCAAGTCCGATGCAATCGTTGCAGCGCCTAGACCTAATATTATTATTCCAACTATAATTAAATATTTCTTCATTGAAGTAAATTCCCCTTTTTAGCAGTTGTGTTGTTTTTATCAAATACTTTTGAAACTGTATTGCCGATAAGTTTAAAGTGTTCATAAGATGAACTGATTATAACTTTGTCACCTTGTGCATCAAGTTCCGAACCTCGATTAATTTTTACGTTGCCCTCTGCAATGATATCCTTATCTGAACCCGACCAAATAAGTCTATCGCATTTTAAAGATGTATCATCTTTCAATACGATATAAGTATTTTCGTATAAAATGATTTGATTTTTTTCTTCATTGTAAGTGCCTTGGGTTGATTCAAAACTCATTGCAACCTCGTTGTCTTTGTAGAAGTTGCCGATAACATTACTCAATACAGCAATCTTTTCATCGCTGTTGTAAGAACCTGTTTCGCCGTAGATTTCCCAATATTTTGTATTATTCTTCGTTTCTGTCAAAATCATGCTTTCAACATCAACTTCTTGACGGTCATCACCCTTTTTAATTTGAGAACGTGAAAAGCCATTGGTCATAAATCCAGCGCTTAAAAATGCCCAAAGCAAAATCCCCGCAAGAGCCAAAAAGCCAATTGCGTAAGCTTTTT
>CAVFBQ010000162.1:0-8733 GCA_963620455.1 uncultured Eubacteriales bacterium | reverse complement strand
TATGCAAAGACGTCAGAAAAATTTATTAGGTTATAATATAGATTTATTTAGTGTCGTTGAAGCTTTAGAGTATTCAAATAGTTTAATTGATTCTGCTAAAAGCTCTCATATTGTAACGGTTAATCCTGAGATTATTGAGTATGCCAACAAGCATGAAGATTTTGCCAAAATCTTGAAAGAGGCTGAATTGGTAATACCAGACGGTATCGGGATTAAAATTGGTTTGAAGATTAATGGAGAAAATGTCCAAAGGATTACAGGTATTGGGTTTGCTCATTCTTTATTAGAAAATGCGCAAAAAAATAATATTCCTGTTGCTCTTGTTGGTGCAAAGCCTCATGTAATTGAAAAAGCTTATGAAAATTTAAAGCAAGAAATGCCAGAATTAAACATTGTTTATAAGCATGACGGCTATTTTAAAGATTGCAAACAAGAGGTTATTGACGGAATTAAAAATTCCTCTCCAAAGTTATTATTGGTAGCTTTAGGCGCTCCAATGCAAGAAGAATTTATATACGAATTAAAATCAATTCTTCCATCAACCTTGATGATAGGAATTGGTGGAAGCTTTGATGTTTGGGCTGGTGAGGTTCAAAGAGCACCAGAAATTTGGCAAAAGTTAGGATTAGAATGGTTGTATCGAACTATTAAGCAACCAGAAAGATTTAAAAGAATTTTTCCGACTTTGCCACTTTTCGTGTATAATGTAATTAAAGAAAAGTTTACAAAGAAAGAGGTACTATAAAATGTTAGAACAAAAAGACGTTGAACAATTACAAGAGATGTGCAAACAAAACAGACGTAACGTTATCAATATGGCTAACCATGCTAAATCTGGTCACATCGGTGGTGCATTTTCTGCAGTTGAAATTTTAACAACACTTTACCAAAAAGTTATGAATGTTGACCCTGCTTGGGATAAGTCAGCAGATTTCGCAAACCGTGACAGATTCATCTTATCAAAAGGTCACGCATCTGCAATTCTTTATTCAGTATTATCTCAAAAAGGATTTATTCCTCAAGAAGAATTAATGACATTCCGTATTTTCGGTTCACGTCTTCAAGGTCACCCAAACACTCATATTCCAGGTGTTGAAGTTGCAACAGGTTCATTAGGACAAGGTTTATCAATGGGTGTTGGTATGGCTATGGGTCTAAAATTAGATAAAAATCTAGCTCATGTATTCGTTTACTTAGGCGATGGTGAATTACAAGAAGGTTCTTGTTGGGAAGCATTTATGCACGCTCCACACCAAAAGTTAAACAATATTACAGCTATTATTGACAGAAATATGTTACAAATTGACGGTGATGTTGAAAAAGTTAAAGCTTTAGAACCATTAGCAGACAAGTTAAAAGCCTTTAATTGGAATGTTGTTGAAATTGATGGTCACGACTTAAATCAAGTTTATGATGCCTTGATGAATGCTAAAAACAACACTTCTGATAAACCAACTGCAATTATTGCTCACACTACAAAAGGTAAAGGTGTTTCATTTATGGAAAACCAAGCTGGTTGGCACGGTAAAGCTCCAAATGATGAAGAAGCAGAAAAAGCATTAGCAGAACTTGTATAAGGAGTTTTAAAATGGCAGTTACTGAATTAGATAAACAAAGAATTTTAGAGGTTCATAAAAAAACAGCAAAAGCTATCGAAAGCGGAAAAGGTCCATTCTTCGCAAGCGTGTATGATGAAAAAGGTAATGTTGTTGCAGAAGCTGCAAACTCAGTAGTTGAAGACAAATGCCCAGTATATCATGCAGAAGTCAATGCTGTAAGAGCAACTTGTAAAGCTCTAAATACTTACGACTTAGCTCCATATAACTTGTCAATTTATGTAAATGCAGAACCTTGCATTATGTGTGTTGGCGCAATTATGTGGTCTGGTATCAAACATGTTTACTATGGTGTTCCTTCAAAACGTGTTGAAGAAATTACAGGTTTTGACGAAGGTTTCAAACCAAACTGGCATGAAGAATTTGCAAAACGCGGTATTACTGTGGAAGGTAATATTGAAGTAGACGCTGGCGAAAAAGTGCTAGAAGATTATGTAAACAGCGGTAAAGAGGTTTATAAACCATCAAGATAGATGCTTAGATGTAAGGGTGTATAGCAATTTTAACGGCGCGGAGTTTGAATAAACTCCGCGCCGTTTTGTATATCTTGCTTCAATGCATCTTTACATCTAAGCATCTATTTAATCAAGGCTTGAACTTCTTTGAAGTTAGGGTGTTTAGACGTTTTTAATAATTCAAATAAGACAATTTCTGTATCGGCAATTTTTGCACCGTTTTGACGCATTAAACGAATTGCGTTTTTGAAATTGTCTTTCTTTCTGCTTGCGCAAGCATCTTTCACAACATAAACTTCATAACCTGCTTCAAGCAAATCAGCAACTGTTTGATGAACACAAATATGAGCCTCAATACCACCGATGATAATTTGTTTTTTGCCATAAGCCTTTAACTTCTCTGCAAATCCTTCATCTTTAAGAACTGAGAACGCTGTTTTTTCAAAAACTTCTGTAGTATCCTTGATGTGTTCAGATAGGTAATCAACAGTTTTGCCAAGTCCTTTTGGGTATTGTTCTGTGATAATTGTTGGGATACCTAAGATGTTAGCGGTTTTCAACAAAATGTTTGATTGTTTTACAACAGTATTTTTTTCAAGCATAGCTACTAACTTTTCTTGTACATCAATAAGCAAAAGTAAACAGTCATTTTGATTTAATATATTCATATATTTCTCCTATTCTTGTGAAATTTTTAAAGCTTTGTCTAAATCTTGAATAATATCATTAACATCTTCCAAACCAACAGAAAGGCGCATAAAATCTGTATCTATGCCACATTCCTTCATTTGTTCAGCAGAAAGTTGTCGATGTGTTGTAAGGGCAGGATATGTGATGATTGTACGTGAATCACCAATGTTTGTTGCATGAATTGGTAAAGTTAAGTGCTCAATTAACTTAACACCAGCACTTTTGCCGTTCTTAATTCCAAAACTTACGATTGAAGAGCAACCTTTTGGCATATATTTTAATGCTAATTCGTGATACTCACTGTCTTCTAGCATTGGATAATTAACCCAAGTTACAGCAGTGTGATTTTCTAAAAATTTTGCTACTTTCAATGCAGTTTGAGAAAGTCTTTCCATTCTCAAAGAAAGTGTTTCAAGCCCTTGCATAATCAGAAATGAATTCATAGGGCTAAGGCAAGTGCCCAAATCTCTAATCATTTGTGCTCTAGCTTTCACGATATAAGCCATTTTACCGAAGGCTTCAACATATTTTGTTCCGTGATAACTTTCGTCAGGTTCTGTAAGTTCAGGAAACTTGCCTGATTTAGCCCAATCGAAGTTTCCGCTATCAACAATTACGCCACCCATAGAAGTTCCGTGTCCGCAAATGTATTTTGTAAGTGAGTGAACTACAATGTCCGCACCAAATTCAATAGGTCTGCAAAGATATGGTGATGGAATCGTGTTGTCTACAATTAGTGGAATGTTGTGCTTGTGAGCTACGCGTGCAATGTTTTCAACATCAGCAATCTTTAAAGACGGATTATTCAACATTTCAACAAAAATGCAACGAGTTTTGTCTGTGATTTGTGCTTCAAAGTCTTCAGCCTTGTCGCTTACCACAAAGTGAGTGTCAATTCCCAGTTTTCTAAGAGTTACGTTTAATAAATTAACTGTTCCACCGTACATGCTTGTTGATGCAACAACTTCATCTCCTGCTTTTGTAATGTTTAAAACTGCAATCAAAGATGCTGATTGTCCTGATGATACAGCTAATGCACCAACACCGCCTTCTAACATCGCCAAACGTTCTTCAAGAGAGTTTGTTGTAGGATTAGAAAGTCTTGTGTATATGTCACCGCTTGCTTTCAAGTCAAATAAATCAGCTGCATATTGTACATTGTCAAAACTAAAAGCTGTAGTTTGATAAATAGGTACTGGAGGCGTGTTCCTGTTTTCTTCAGGTTTATGAGCGCCTTGGACACAAATTGTATCAAATTTCATTTTTTTTAATTCCTCACATTCATTTTAATAATATCTGAAATCCAAGGAAGATAGCTGTATCTGCCTTGCATTGAAGTTACTACTAAATAAATTACTAATGTATATATTAAAACTTGTATAATAGATATTCCAAATAAAATAGGTGCGTTTAACAGGTATGCAACCATCAAAACAAGATTGTTTACGAAGGGCACATAACTAATAATTGTACCCAACATTCCAAGTAATTGGCATAACAAGAAGTATGCAATTGCTAAGAATATCGATTGAAAAATATGATATTTCATAAATGGTCTAACCCTTGATTTTGTGAAAATACCAAGCAAAAGCCAAATGAAACCAACAAATCCAGAAGTTATGTAACTCAAAGCAGATACTAGCTTTTCAATAAAATAAGGGTTATCATATTTATTTGAACTATGCATTTTCTAGCAATTCTCCGCCTCTAAGTTCTACAATGTAATCTTCTAACAATTGAATGTAAACAAGCTTGTATTCATCGTTTTCAGGTACAAGGTTTACTGCAAATCTGTAGGATTTTAACGACTCTTCAATTTTATTGCTCATATAATATGTATTTGCAATTAAAACGTGAATGCTTGCATCATCAGGACTTATTGCAAGTGCTTTATTATAGTATTCTAAAGCGCCTTCATAGTTCTTCATGTTAGAGTACATGTTACCAACTAAAATGTAAGCGTTCATTTGTTCTGGGCATAATTCAATTGCTTTTTTATAAAGTTCTAAAGCACCTTCGTTGTCTTTAAAATCAGCCTTTGAAATTGCGTAACAGATATATGTTTTGTAGTTGTCATTATTAATTTCTAATGAAATATCAAAAAATTTGTATGCATTTTCCTTGTCTTTCATTAATGAATAAGTATTTGCGATACATATAATAACTGTTTTGTTTGTAGGGTTTAGTTCATAAACTCTCAAATAGTGTTTCAAAGCATTTTGGTAGTCAAAAAGTTTGAAGTAAATATTACCTAAATCAACTAACGCAGTCAAATTGTCAGGGTCAAGTGACAAAGCTTTTTCGTAATATGCTTTTGATTCAACATAATCTTCGTAATCGTGATATAACAAGGCGATTGCATTATATATTTCTGGGTTTAAAGCGTTGAAATCAATGGCTCTGTTGTAGAAGCGAAGTGCTTTTGCAAAGTTTTTTAATTCTGCATAAGTGTTACCCAAATTGAAATATACAAGATAATTTTGAGGGTCAACCTCCATCGCTTTTTGGTAATAGCCTAAAGCTTTTTTGTATTCTTTTTCAAAGAACCAAATGCTACCGAGATTTAGCAAAGCTTGCGAATCATTAGGGTGAAGATTTAGCAAACTTTCATAAACAGAGATAACTTTATCAAACTTGTTATCCATAGCATAAAGTTTAGCCAAAACATGATAATTATCAGCATTGCTAGGGTTTTGTGCCATAGCCAAAATGGTTGAGTTTAACTCTTGGGCAAGTTCTTGTTTTAATTGTTCTTGATTGATTTCTTTTTCGCTCATAGTTTTATTTTACCACATAAATTATTTTATCAATAATGTTTACATTAATCCTTGTAATCAGAGTATTCTTTAGATTCTTCCTTCCAAACTTCTTCCGTTACAACGCAAGCATGATTCCAGAATTTTTCAATTGCGTAAGTTTCACGTTCATCTCGGTGTAAGATATGAACTACAACATCACCGTAATCAATTAAATTCCAACGATTTTTTAAATCGTTTTCTTCACCGTTTGGGTATCTTTTAAATAAACCTTTAATTTTTTCTTTTACGTAAGAAGTCAAAGATTTTACTTGAGGAGTAGAATCTGCAGAACAGATTACAAAATAATCGGCAAGAGATGAAACTTGGCTAATATTCAATACAGAAATGTTTTTAGCAAGTTTATCATCTAAAATTCTTGCGATAATGCAAGCAAATTTGTTCGAGTCAATTCTGATTTCTTCAATAGCGCTTTCTGTCATTATTCTGCATCCAACATATCTACTCTACGTTGGTGTCTGCCACCTTCGTATTCACTGTGTAACCATGTTTCAACGATATCAAGCGCCAAAGATTCCCCTGTAATTCTTTCACCTAAGCAAAGAACGTTAGCATTATTGTGTAATCTTGAAAGCATTGCTGAATAAGGTTCGTGAGCTAAAACGGCTCTAACACCTTTAACTTTATTTGCAGCAATTGAAACACCAATACCAGAACCACAACAAATGATTCCTCTTTCGTTTTCACCGTTTGCAACGCTTTTTGCAACTGCTTTTGCATATACTGGATAATCACAAGATTCAGTTGAGTGAGTACCGTAATCAATTACTTCGTAACCTTTTTCTTTCAAAAATTCTGCAATTTTGTTTTTTAAATTTACGCCTGCGTGGTCTGAGCCTACGCCAATTTTCTTGATTGTCATTATTCCTCCGTGTGTTTTTTACTATTATACTAAATTCAAGACCTTTACGCAACAGGGCAGTGTTTTTTTACAAAATCTTAATATATTATTGTTTGCAATTTGTTTATTTATTGTTTAAAATAAACTAAAAGGATTTAAGATGAAGAACAGCACTAACCAATCAATCAAACCTATAACAACACGCCGAAATGACTGTGGTTATTTAGAAATAGGCGGTTGTGACTTAAAGAAATTGACTAATAAGTACGCTACTCCACTTTATGTAATTGACGAAGCTACTCTTAGAGCGGTTTGTAACGATTATAAAGATGCCTTCATGGAGTACGAAAAAGTTAATTTCATGTACGCTTCAAAAGCCCTTTGTACAGGTGCAATTACAAAAATTATTGCAAGTGAAGGTTTTGGTTTTGACGTGGTTTCAGGCGGTGAAATTTATACTGTCTATAAAGCTGGTGTAGATATGAAAAAAGTTCTTTTCAATGGAAATAACAAAACTGTTGAGGAGCTTTCTCTAGCAATTGAAACAAACGTAGGACATATTTCAGTCGACAATTTCTTAGAACTTACAATGCTGAATAAAATTGCCAAAAGCTATAACAAAACAGTAGATATTTTCTTGCGAGTTACTCCTGCAATTGAATGTCATACGCATGAGTACATAAAAACAGGCAATTTAGATTCAAAATTTGGTTTTGATTTGTCACAGGTTGATGAAGCTCTTGAACTTATTAAAGATGAATATACAAACTTGAACTTGCGCGGTTTACATGCTCATATTGGTTCACAAATTTTTGAAATACAAGTTTATCACGATGAAATTGATATTCTGATAACAGAGCTTGTAAGAATTGAGAAAAAACACAATATTAAACTTGACGAAATTAATATCGGCGGTGGTTTGGGTGTAAAATACGTGGAAAAAGATGTTCCACCTTCAACTCATAAAATTGCAGAGGTTATAATAAATTCAGTAAAACAAAGTTGTGAAAAACACAAGGTTGATTTTCCTACGATCTACTTAGAGCCAGGGCGAAGCATAATTTCGACTTCAGGTGTAACTCTTTATACAATCGGAAGTCAAAAACAAGTTCCAAACGGCAGAAAATATGTAGCTGTGGATGGCGGTATGGCTGATAATCCTCGTCCAAGTATGTATCAAGCAGAATATACTGCTGAAATAGTCAATAAACCCGCACAAAAAGACCTGCAAAAAGTTACAGTATGCGGTCGTTATTGCGAATCTGGCGATATAATTATAAAAAATATAGAATTATCAAATCCAGAAGCTGGAGATGTGCTTTGTGTCTATAATACAGGAGCTTATAATTACTCTATGGCAAGCAATTACAACCGAACTCAAAAACCTGCTATGGTACTTGTAAATTCTGGTTTATCTGATATCATAGTAGAGAGAGAATCACTTGATGATTTATTAGAACATGACGTTGTACCAAGTAGGCTAAAATAATGATAGATGAACTATTGTCACAATTTTATACTCAACTAAAAGCCGTTGATTTGTCGTTCAATTGGTTAAATGTTGCAGAGGTTCTAATCATTGTTGCAACTATGTATGCGGTGTATAGAAAGTTCATTAGAAACACTCAGGCTGAAAAGTTAGTTAAAGGTATTTTATATCTTGCTTTAGCTTGGGCTTTTTCAGAAGTTTTAATTAAAATTGACCTTAGAATTATTGGTATGTTCATTCAAGCTCTTGTTACAATGATTGCCTTGAGTTTGATTGTAATTTTCCAACCAGAATTGAGAAGATTTTTAGGATATTTAGGTCAAGGTGGATTCTTCAATGAATTGATTACAAGTAAACACGCACCTTTAGAAACAGAAGTTGATATTGTAAAAGAATTGATTGAATCTGTTAAATTTTTATCAAAGAACAAAATAGGAGCTTTGATTGTATTTCAAAATTCAATTGATACATTATCCTTCTTTGATGTTGGAACAAAAATTGATGCAATCATTTCAACAGAATTGATTTTAACAATTTTCCACCCAAATACTCCGTTACACGATGGTGCAATGATTGTTAAAGATGGAAAACTTCATTCAGCAGGTGTTTTGTTGCCTCTAACAGAAGACCCAAAACTTAGCTGGAGATATGGAACGCGTCATAGAGCTGCAATCGGTGTTACTGAAGTTAGTGACTGTGCTTGTTTGGTTGTTTCTGAAGAAACAGGCAATGTTTCAGTTTCTTTAGATGGTTCACTTAAAAAATATGATGATTTAGCTACATTAAAACTTGATTTGGAAAACATTTTAGGAATTAAGAAAGAGCC
>CAVFBQ010000161.1:0-5339 GCA_963620455.1 uncultured Eubacteriales bacterium | reverse complement strand
TCTAATTTTACTATACTTGAGGTGTTAGTGTTGCGATTACTTCTTGAACGCACTTAAATATCAAACAGGTATTCTTGTTATTCCAATGGCTATTTGGGCATTTATTTTTAGAAGAAAAACTTATACTAACAAATTTTTCTACCTTGCAGTATCAATTGCATTATTTTGACAATAAGTTAGCAGCACTTACAGGATTTGACAGAATTTCTCACTTTTTGTTATTTGTTCTTATGCAATTAGTAATGACAATAGGTGCATTATTAACGTTCTTCGCATTAAAATTTATGGCTAAATCAAAATTCGAATTAACTCAAGATAGAGATGAAAAATTTTGGATTTTAATAATTATGATGTTTGTACCATTTATAATTCATCTTATTATGTGTTTAATTTCTGGCGGAAATGTTAGACCTCAATGGAATTATATTTTTTGGAACTTAATTGGAATAACTCTATTTTATTGTTTTCCTATCAAAATTACAGAAAAAGATTTTTCTTTTACTCTTAAAATTGCATACACAATTATGCTAATTGTCTTTTTATCTTTTGGAACAATGCTTACTGTTGAAAAGAATTATCGCAGTAGATACCCTGTTTCTGAAGTATATTCAGGTATAGAAACCCTTTGGCATAATGAGTGTGGAAATACCCCATTAAAATATATCGGTGGTCATACAGAATGGGCATACCCTCTAGTTATTTATAGCAAATCCCACTCAATTTATATTATGGAAACTTTCGGTTACAGAAATATTTGGATTAACGAAAACGATTTAAAAACTTCGGGGGCATTCATAATATCAAGAAAGTCTGATGAAGTTATACATTATACAAAAGAAAACTGTCCATATCTACCAGCGAATTATAAAATTCAACCTAAAGAATATTCTTTTGAATTATACAACGCATTAAAAATGCCGAGAACATATCAAATATATTATTTCATAGTTCCACCTATGAAATAATATATTACGTTACAATAACCTTAATCCTAGCGGAAATTTAAAAGAAAATTAGGGTAGGTTTTCATAAACAAATCTCTATCTCATAGTTAATCTAATCTTGTTTTGTATGTTAAATTACAACAAGTCCCCTCGTCGACAGATTGTGAAATAAATTTATCCCTTGTTTATTAACAATTATTTACATTTAAAAGAAATTACTAAAGTTTTAGTAATTAAGTGTCGTTATGTACACTTGTAAGAGGTATTAAGAATATGCGAGGTATGTGTATATGGCAGAATTTCAAGTTAGTGAGGTACAAGGTACCCAAGTTAAAGGTAAAACAAAACAACAAACTCAAGTAAAAAGTAGTTCAGCAAAAGACATCACTGTTTTTGGCGAGTACAAAAAAGGTCAAGGTCCTTTAAAACCTGATGATAAATTACCATCCATCTTTGATAACATGATAGAATTTGAGCCTAAATCATCAGTGTTGCCTAAAAAAACAGAAATTAAAATTCCTTATATGACAAAAGAAATGCGTGAGGAGTACGATAGAGATACTATTGTAGGTATTTATAAAGCACTTGATAACCCAAATGTATCAAAAAATAACACTCAAAAATTATATGAAAACATATACAGACTTGATTATCAAAATTATAAAATGGCTTTTCGCTCATTTGAGCAAATTGGCGTAAATCTTGTTGATGTTATCAACCAAACTCCACACCTTTCTAACGACCAAAAGAAAGAATGTCTTGAGTATATGGTAGATTTAGGTAAGAAAACAGCTGATTATGGAAATCAACGTTCTGATGATGTTGTTCCAAACATGAAAAAATTAGTCGCACAATATGACAGTCAATATGGGCTTGATGAAGTAAGTAAAAAGAGATTAGCTGCTGACTTTAAAAAGATTATAAATCGTTCGGATACACTTCAAACAGCAGTTCCAGAAATACCTAATGGAAAAATTGATAAGTCTTATAAACAAGGTCAAACTGGTGACTGCTGGCTTTTAGCAGGTATTCAATCACTTGCCATGACTCCTCAAGGCAAAAAAATGCTTGATAATGCAGTAAAAGTCGACAAAAACGGCAATGCTACGGTTACACTTAAAGGCGTTGGTAAAAAGTATACTGTAACTGCACGTGATTTAAAATGTTCTAATGAACTTTCAACTGGTGACACAGACGTAAGAGCATTAGAAATCGCAATGGATAGATATTTTAGAGAAACTGTAACCGCAGATGCTAGTTCTCAAGCTGACATTGACGGCAACAGTGTAGGCAAAGGACTTGCATTACTTGGTGACCCTAGCAAAACAAAAGAATACTCAGGGGCAAGAGGTGTTGCAACAGGTATCGTTGCGTTGGCTGACAGCGGAATGAAAAATAAAGCTGCGGTAACTGGTATGTCTGGAAATATTGACCCAAGTGACATTAAAGCTTATGACGAAAACGGCAAACGAGTAAAAGTATACAACGCTCACGCGTACTCAATACAAGAAATTGCAACAGATGGAATTACTCTTGTAAATCCTCATGACACTTCTCATACATTAAAAATGTCATTAGAAGATTACATCAAACACTTTAATTTGTTAGGTGTAACTGATACCTCAGGTCTAAAATAAGACTTATTATATACATTACATTACGAATAACGCGGTTCGGTTGCTTTGTAACCGAACCGCGACTTTGTATAATTTTGTAAACAGACGTTTCAAAACAACTAAATCGTGGCATTAATTAATACAAGGAAAATTCAAGCATAGTCTATAATCTAAAAAGTTTTATAAAATTGGGAATAGATTGACGGAGTGCAAGCTTCGCTTGTGCTCACGTTATTTTTTTCAAAAATGTTCCAAGAAGTTTTTAAAAGAAAGCACCATTGAGTAAAACTCAATGGTGCTTTTGTAATTTATTTTATTCTTTTATTAGAATTTGTATTCAGGGATTACGAATTGCTCATTATTTGCATCTACATTTACAAATTCTAAGTAGTAATTCATTGCTGTATCTTTTGTTGAATTATACATTTCATCGCTAATGTATTTTTTGTGAAGTTCTGTTCTTTCGCCTGAGTAGTTGCCCATTGCAGTTGCGAATTTACCGATTTCTTCAAAGTTCAAGCCTGCACCGTATGCTTTTGTTTTAGCATCTGTACCTGATGGTCTGATTTCGATATATTTGTCGTCAAATTCAAGGTAAGTACCGTCGCCTACGAATTTGATTGCTTTCAAGTTATCAAAGTTCAACTCTTTGAACGCATCTTTCAAAACTTCTTTTGCTTGGTCAAAAGTCATTTTGCCTGAACGAATTGCGATTGCCATTGATAAGTAGAACAAGTCGTTTTTAGTTCTTAATTGTTCCCCTGCAACTTTTGCGGCTTTCAATTTATCGATATCAGGTTCTGATTCGTTGTAGTAAGAAATATCTACACGAGTATCAAATTGACCGTTAATATTGTTTTCTTTGAATACTTCAAGCAAGTATTCGCTCATTGTTTTGTGTTCTTCTTCAAGTTTTGAAGAAAGTGCCGATGCAACCAAAATTGCTTCTGTTGCTGATTTTTCTCTCATTGCAATTGCTTCTCTGCCAGCAAGAGATTTAATCATTTCTTCGCCACCCATAATCATACCGCCAGATTCTTCACCGCCGAAGATTAATCTTGGTGATTTGCCTAAGTTGATTGCTTGACCAAATACGTCGTAAACAACAACTTCATCATTAGGGTTCTTTTTAAGTTTTAATTCAACTTTTTTCATAATGTTTGCGATTTCTTTGAAACCAACAGGAACATTTACTACAGCAACATTATTTGCTTTTGCCCATTCGTCCCAACTCATTGCAGATGCAGTTGTTTTAATCATAAATCTTGGGTGGTTATTCCATTTGCCTTGAGATTTCAACATCTTCATTCTGAAATCCATTAATAGCAAGAATGCTTGGTTTGCAGTGAATACTGTTAAAATTCTTCCGTTACCAAGTTTTACGTACGCAATGCCTGCTTTATCAAGTTTTGAAGTTTCTTTTTCGTCTTCAATTTGTGTAACTGTTAATCTGTCGTGGTCTGGGTCAGTAATAAGAACTGTTGTTCCGATTGGGTAATCTGCCAAAACTTTGTCATAGTGCAATGTTTCGATTACTGGGAAGTAAGATTCTCCGTTTGGTTTTTTAGCCAAAACAGTTGCATCTACTGAATAATCATAGAAAGTTTTGTTACCTTTTGGGTCAACATCGTATTTACCGATTGAGTGGAAGAATGGATCTTCTTTTTCGTTTAACCAAACAAATTTATCAGAAAGGTCTAAGTTTTTCAAAACTCTGCTTAATGTTCTGTATGCTGAACCGCCAACGTTTTCGATAACGATTTTGTTTTGTGCTTTTTTAATAAAATCTAAGTTGTCTTTTTCTGCAACACCTGATTTTAGGTATTCAACGTATAAATCAACACCGTCGTTTAATTTAGCCATAATTTTTTCATCAATTAATGGGTTGTTTTCTGCTGCGATTTTGATTTCGTAAGAACCATTTTTTTCTGTTTCGTCAAAGATTTCTTGAATTTTTTGAACGAATTCTGCAGATTCTTCTGGTAAATATTGGCTACCTTGTGAATTTAAGTCTTTTGTAGCATTTTTAACAGAAATACCGTGGCTTGATGTGATGTATTCGCCACCAACTAAATCTAATTTGAATGCTAAGAATGAAGCAAGCCAAATTGGAATAGTTTTCTTTTCAACAGGAACAAGAGTTTTAATTCCGTTTGCTGCTTGAATTCTAGCAATAGCATCAAGATATAAATCAGAATTGTAACGAACTTCACGTCCTGCAAGTTTTAAAATTGGTTTATCAGGATATTTTTCAACTGCAACAAGTGATTTTGCTAATGTTGCAAGAACGATTCCCACTAAGTTAATTGGAAAACGTGTATCTTGCGGATACAAAATGTTTTGAGGTCCTCTGATACCTGCTGTTGATACTTTCGCTTCTTTTGCGTAGTTTGCAAACCAGTCTTTTAGGTTCAAGCCCTCTGGATTTGTTTTTTCATCGTACGGATATAGATGTTCTTTTTTTAATGTAAAAGTAAATTCGCCTTTGTTTGAGAAATCCATTAAATTAAGAGCCTTAATGTAATCTGGAGTTCTGTTGTCGATACTTTCAAATAATTGTTTTTCAAGTTCACATGATGCAGTTTTTTTCATAAATAAAAGTTCTCCTTTCGCTAAAACAAGTCTATCATAAACGTGATTTTTTTGATAGGCAATAGCATAACTTGGTGGGTTAATTAAATTAAAATCTAATATCATCTTACTATCTAATTTATCACAAAAATTTTATTAAAATCTTAACTTACTGTATAATATATTAAATTTAATATGTTTATAGTAT
>CAVFBQ010000160.1:2107-7751 GCA_963620455.1 uncultured Eubacteriales bacterium | reverse complement strand
AATTATATCTTTATTAAGAATTTAATGCAAGTTATGTAAAGAAATAGTAATAAAAGCGGTCGGGTTTGCTTAACGCAAACCCGACCGCTTTACGTTCTTTTCCTAAAAACTATTTACAAGTTGTATTTTCCCACGATAACATAGTTCCGTTAGGACACTTACCCTTTGTTGTTTTAATATAATCCATATTACCAGTTTGAATTACCCACCCAGTACAACCACCATCAGATGTATCTTGTGGAGTAAAACAGTTAGTAATAAGTTGACTATTTGAATAGTTATAACCACTTGGCAATAGACCATCGTTAGAATCTATAAAGAAAGTAAATAGTTCTTTGTCCCATATAGCACTTCCCTTAGGTCCATCTATATCAACCGTTATATATGGCATTGTACCAATAAAGAAATTCAAAGAAGCGCCATCAGCAAGTAAAACTTTGTAATCCCCATCCCAGTTATAAGGACTATCAGGAGCTCCCGTTCCATCAAAATGTTTTCCAGATTTTTGCAAAAAACACCCCTCACCAGTACCAATACCACAATCTTTTGATACTTTCATAAATTCAGTTATTCGTTCTGCAAAACGTTCATTTTTTTGTTTATCAGTCGTATCATTTATAAACCATGTATCTATCGGTCCATACACAACAGTTGCACGTCCATAAGCATCATTTAAGTTTGTATAAATTTTCTTTAATTTTGCAACTTTTTCTTTTTCAGCAGTTGATGAGTTCAAGTTTGGTAAGACCAACGCTGATACAACGCCAATAATACCCATTACGATTAAGGTTTCAGCCAAAGTAAATGCAAGAGCTTTTTTGAGGGTTGTCATTCCACGCCACAAAAATATTAAATTAGACTTCAAATCATTAAGTCTGAAAGTCATACTACTACTAATGCCCCCCCCCCCGCAAAGTTGAAGAGCTTTATTTTCAATACTTTTAGCCATATTCTTTTTCTCCCAATTTTCTTTTCATTATAACAAGTTTTTGAAATTTCTTCAAGTCCGTAAAATTACGTCCGTAATTATACGGACAAATTTTATTTTTAAAAATTTTTGTATAATTGAGAGGGCGATAACTACTATTTTTATGTCACATTATATATGTTAAATAATTCTGTGACAAAATTACGTTACATATACAAAAATGACAATCTATGAATTTAACACTGCAATTGATTTAATTTTTTTATCAGTGTGTGATTGAATATACTCGTTCAACAAGTTAAAGCAAACATCACAAACTTTGTCAGTTGCCTTTTTATCATAATCGCTTTCGTAATTAAAATCGAATTGCATCATTGCTTGCATAAAATCTCTCATCTTGTGATGTAGTTTAAGTCTTACCCCCAAATCCTTATTACATTCCTCGCAAACAACGCCTCCCATTTGAATTGAGAAGTACATATCTTCGTCTAAAATTTCCTCACGACAGCAAAGACAGCTATCAAATTCTAAGCCAAAGCCAATAATAAGCATCATTTTTAATTGGAATTTAATAGTGGCAATCATAACATCTTTCTTTGATTGCGCACTTGAAATTCTATCCAAGGCTTTATAGAACAAGTCATACACTTCTTTACTTGAAGGATCGTCCTCTACCCCAAAGATTGAAATAATTTCTGACACATAAGACGAATACATCAACTTGTCGTAATCTTGACGAGAGTCCTTAAATGTATTCAACGCTTCTGCTTGACAAATAGTATCCAAGTTTTTCCCCTTATATAACATAACTTTGTTAGCAACAAGAGAGTCCATTCTAGCACCTAATCTGCTTTTTGGCTTTTTAACTCCTTTTGCTACGCCTCTAATCAATCCAAACTCTTTTGAGTACATAACTACAATTTTGTCAGAATCCTTTAAATTATATGATTTCAAGTTTATTGCATCTGTTACAACATTGTTCATTATTGAGCAGTACCTCTAAACACACCTCTAAAGAATTGTTCCAATTCCATTTTATCATCTGAGGCATCAAGTGCCGTTTCTTTGGTAATCGCACCACATTCAACTAATTGGAATAGGGATTCGTTCATAGTAACCATATCATTAAATGAGCCTTTTTTAACAAGGTCATAAATATTTTCCAATTCGTCCTTTATAATAAAGTCCTTGATTGTAGGTGTAACTACAAGTATTTCGCAAGCTGGGTAACGACCGTTACCAACGGCTTTTTTAACAAGTTTTTGAGCAACAGTACCACGCAAAGTTTGAGCCAATTGTCGTCTAACGCTGTCACGGTCTTCAGGTTCGTACATATTCACTATACGATAAATTGTTTGAATTGCATCATTTGTATGCATTGTTGCAAAAACCAAGTGACCTGTTTCAGCAGCTTTCAAAGCACTATCGAGAGTTTCTCGGTCACGAATTTCACCAACTAGAATTACATCAGGGTCTTGTCTTAGTGCATATTTGATACCTGAGGCAAAGTTTTCTGTATCAATGCCGACTTGACGTTGTGTAAGCTTACATTTTTTGTCTGTAAACACAAATTCAACGGGATCTTCAATAGTTACAATGTGTTTTTGATATTTTTGATTGATATAATCAATAAACGATGCCAATGAAGTTGATTTTCCGCTGCCTGTCGGACCTGTAACTAGTACCAAACCATTATTATAGTCTGCAAATTGTTGCATTGAAACAGGCAAGTGTAATTTTTCAAAATTCTTGATTGAATAAGGGATTACACGGAAAACTAGTGAAAATTCAGTCATTGCACGAGATAAATTAACCCTAAAACGTGAAATACCTTTTAATTCATAAGAAAAATCTAAGTCTGTAGCTTTAGCCAATCTATCCTTAATAAACTCTGGAACAATTTTTTGAACCATTGCATTCATATCTTCTCTTGTAATAGGAGGTAATTCAATCTTTAGAATCACACCATCACGGCGCAACATTGGTTTTTCACCTACTTTTAAGTGAATATCTGAGGAATCTGTTTTTACAGCCTTCTCTAAAAATAAATCTAAATTGAATAAATTTCCCGTCATAAAATCCCCTATTAATTCATTATAATACCATTGATTGCAGTCATGTACAAAAATATTACAAAAACTTTAGATATTTCTTGACATGATAGCATTTTACGTTCACAATCAATATAGGGACGAGGATATAATTATGAAAGAAACATTGTTACACGACAAACAGGTAGCTCTAGGCGCTAAAATGGTAGATTTTGCAGGTTGGCATATGCCAGTTCAGTTTACCTCTATTATTGAAGAACATAAAAATGTTCGTCAAAATGTTGGTTTATTTGATGTTTCACACATGGGCGAAGTTTTTGTTTCAGGTAAAGATTCTTTAGCCTTTTTAAACAAACTTGTTCCGCAAGAAATCGGCAAATTATATGATTCAAAAGCTGTTTACTGCCAATTACCAAACAAGAACGGCGGTTTAATTGACGATTTAATCATTTACAAGTTAGAAGACAACAAATATCTTTTAATCGTAAACGCATCACGCATAGACGAAGATGTAAATTGGTTTGTACGCAACAGCCTTGAATTTAAAGATTTATACATAGACAATCAATCTCATAACTATTGCTTGTTTGCAATTCAAGGACCAAAAGCCATAAGCGTTATGGAAAAACTTGGTTACGTAGAACATCAAGATTTCTTCACTATCAAGAAAATGACTCTTGCAGGTGTTGAGGTTTATGTATCAAGAACTGGCTACACAGGCGAGGACGGTTACGAAGTTATGAT
Source organism: uncultured Eubacteriales bacterium (assembly GCA_963620455.1). Classification (GTDB taxonomy): domain Bacteria; phylum Cyanobacteriota; class Vampirovibrionia; order Gastranaerophilales; family Gastranaerophilaceae; genus UBA6984. The sequence goes on along the minus strand of CAVFBQ010000160.1, from coordinate 4,028 downwards.
GAAAAATACTGATGCGCAAATGCTATGGGAGAAAATTTTAGAAGTAGGAAAAGATTTTTCAATTCTTCCAATAGGTTTAGGTGCAAGAGATACGTTAAGACTTGAAGCTGCACTTCATCTATACGGAAATGATTTGACAGAAGATACAACACCAATTGAAGCAGGGCTTTCTTGGTCTGTACCAAAGGACAAGAAAGAAGATTATAACGGCAAAGAAGTTATTATGAATCAAATTGCAAACGGTGTTGATAAAAAGTTAATTGGAATTAAAATGGCAACACGTGCGGTTCCTAGACACGAGTGTGAAGTTTATTTCAACGGTGAAAAAGTTGGACACGTTACAAGTGGAAGCTTTGCTCCTTCATTAAACGAAACTATCGCCTTGTGTTATGTTAAAAACATCAAAGAAATTTGCACAGGCGCATCTGTTCAAGTTATGATTAGAGAAAAATTACAAGATGCAGTTGTCGTAAAAAGACCATTCGTAAAGAAACATAATAGTGAAAGTAAATAAAACAAAGGAGGACAAATGAGTAATACTGAAAATATGTTATGTTCTAAAACTCATGAATACATTTTATCTGAAAACGGAAAGAATTATACAATCGGACTGACAGATTATGCAATTGAACAATTAGGCGACATCGTATTTTTAGAATTACCTGAAGTTGGCGCAAGTTTCAATAAAGGTGACGTTTTTGCAACTGTTGAATCAGTTAAAGCGGCTTCAGAAATTTATATGCCTATATCTGGTACAATCACTGAAATTAACGAAAACGCAGTTGATGCACCAGAAACATTAAACGAAAACAACTACGAACAAGGCTGGTTAGTTAAAGTTGAATTTACAGGCAACGAAATTGAATTATCAGACCTTTTAGAATACAATGATTATATAGAAGAAGTACAATAATGAACAATTTTACAGCACTTAACGAAGAAACTAGAAATGAAATGCTAGAAAGCATTTCAAAAAGCAATATTGACGAACTTTTTGAAGAAATACCGCAAAAAGCTCGTATGCAATCACTTGATTTGCCCGAAGCTTTAAACGAAATGCAAGCCCAAAGAGCAGTGAAAGGCTTAGCAAAGGCAAACAACTCCGATTACATCTACTTCGTTGGAGCTGGTACTTACAACAAATTCGTTCCTGCTGCAATTCCACAAGTGGCACAAAGATTTGAATTCTTAACAGCATATACACCTTACCAACCCGAAATTGCGCAAGGTACTTTGCAAGTTATGTACGAATTCCAATCTCTAATTTGCAGACTTACAGGAATGCCTGTTTCAAATGCCTCAATGTATGACGGTGCATCAGCTGCAGCAGAAGCAGTTATTATGGCAAAAAGAGTTACTAAAAAGAACAAGGTTCTAATCTCTGACACAATTAATCCTGAATACATAAAAGTAATTCAAACTTATGCTTGGGCAAACAAAATTGAACTTGAAATGTTTGATACAATGCCTGAAAATGTTTCAGACTATGCTGGCGTTGTGGTACAGAACCCTAACTTCTTCGGAGAAATTAAAGAAATTAAAAAATCAGAAGGCGCACTTTTAATTGTTATTACAGATGTTTCATCATTAGCACTTTTAACTCCACCTTCTGAATACGGCGCCGACATTGTTGTTGGAGATATTCAAACTCTTGGTATCCCAATGTCATTTGGCGGACCTCACGCAGGATTTATGTCTTGTACAGAAAAACTTATGCGCCAACTTCCGGGACGACTTGCAGGCAAAACAGTTGATGCTGACGGCAAAACAGCTTACACTCTAACAATTCAAACTCGTGAGCAACACATCAAGCGTGAAAAAGCAACAAGTAACATTTGTTCTAACCAAGCTTTAATTGCACTTTGCGCAACTCTATATTTAAGTCTTTTAGGTGAAAAAGGGTTCAAACAAGCAAGTTACC
>CAVFBQ010000160.1:0-2097 GCA_963620455.1 uncultured Eubacteriales bacterium | reverse complement strand
CAAGTTACCTATCAAGCAAAAATGCACACGAATTAGCTAAAAAACTTCAACAAAAGGGCTACAAAGTTATATCTAAGGATTTCTACAATGAATTCTTACTAGAAGTTGAACACGCAGACTCATTCCTAGAAAAACTAAAAGAACAAAATATCATCGGCGGTTACAAAATAGATGAAAAAACAATTCTTGTCTGCACAACTGAAATGAACTCGCAAGAAGACATCAATTTATATATAAAATCAATATAAAATGAACAATTTAAAAATAATTATCAAGGGTATTTATACAAAAGGGTTGCAAAGTCTTTTTAATACAATAAAAGAACAATTTGTCGTTGTGTGTATTATAGTCATTACAGTTACTTGCTTATGTGCAAATCCTAAAACGGCATATATTTCTTGGATATTAATCGGTTTATTTGCAATAATTACTGCTATAAAAGCACTTATTGAAATATTAAAAGAACTAAAAAATATACGCACCTCTAACAACGAATTGAAGGAGGAAGCCTTATTAAATATAGGTGGTAAAATTTTTGATTTTCTTCTTTCTGTAATTGGAATATTACAGGCTAGAAAAATTATTCATAACTCTGTAAAAATAATAAAATCCTCTAGTTCAGCTCTTAGTGTCGTTGATGATGTTGCAGAGATTGTTTCAAAATTATTCAAAGATATTTTTGGAAAGTAAGTTTATACGAAAAAGGCGATTTTGGTATGAAACCAAAATCGCCTTTTATTTTTGATATCTTAATATCTAATTAGAATTGCAAACCTGCTTCTCTTGCAGCATCTGCTAATGCTTCTACTCTACCGTGATATAAGAAACCGCCTCTGTCAAATACAACACATTCAACACCAGCTTTTAATGCTTTTTTAGCAACAGCTTCGCCAACAACTTTTGCAGCTTCGATGTTGCCACCGTGTTTTAATTGAGCTTTTAAGTCTTTATCTAATGAAGAAGCTGAACATACTGTTACATGTTTTTCATCATCAATAACTTGAGCATAAATATGTTTAGTACTTCTATAAACTGCTAATCTTGGAAATTCTGTTGTACCTTCCAATTTAACTCTTAGCGATTTGTGTCTTTTTTGTACTTTTGGTTTTCTAATTTCTTGTTTAATCATTTTTTCTTTCTCCTTTGCCCAAACCTTCTTGACTAATCAAGGGTTTATGTGGGCTACTGTGTTACTATTTATTATAAAAATCTCTTTATGAGAGATCCCGAAATAAATTCGGAATAGGATATCTGTAAGGTTCGTAAAAAACTCACCAACACCTATCCTATTTTTTACCAGCTTTACCAGCTTTACGTCTGATGTATTCGCCTTCGTATTTAACACCTTTTCCTTTGTAAACTTCAGGTGGACGTTTGCTTCTGATTAATGCAGCGATATCGCCTACCATTTGTTTGTTTGAACCTTTTACAGAAACTTTTGTGTTAGCTTCTACTGAAATTGTGATTCCTGCTGGTGGTTCGATTACTACAGGGTGAGAGTAACCTAATGCCATGTTAAGTTTAGTACCTTCCATGTTTGCACGGTAACCAACACCAACGATTTCTAATTTCTTTTCAAAACCGTCTTTTACACCTTTAACAGCATTTGCAACTAATGTTCTCATTAAGCCGTGTAATGCGTTTGTTTTTCTTTCGTCGTTGTTTGGTGTTAAAACAACGTGGTTATCTTCAACTTTTATGCTGATTTCTGGACGTACTTCAACTACTTCAGTTCCTAAAGGTCCTTTAACAGTAACTGTATGTCCTTCTACCTTAACTTCTACACCTTGTGGAAGTTCGATAGGTAATTTACCGATTCTTGACATTTTATTTTCTCCTTTTGGTATAAGTAATATCCTTCGGGCTTTTCTACCAATTACACCCATTTGTGTTGTGGCTTCACCTCGGTTATGCCCTCAGCTCGCTCACGCTACCATACGTAGCATAAAATTTCGCCGCCTAAGTTTTCTTTACGAGCTTTTCTATCTGACATTAAGCCTTTGCTTGTAGAGATAACTGCAACGCCCATACCGCCTAAAACCTTTGGTAAGTTTTTAGATTTGCTGTATGTTTTTAAACCTGGAGTTGAAACTCTTT
>CAVFBQ010000159.1:0-8949 GCA_963620455.1 uncultured Eubacteriales bacterium | reverse complement strand
ACCTTGCCCCATAAACACTACATTTGTAACCTTCAAGCCCGTATCTCTTTGGATTGTCAAAACTTGTTCAATAATTTCTTTATAAGTTAAGTTTCTTATAAAACCACGTTTACCAGTTGCACAGAACGAACAGTTTACAGCACAACCCACTTGAGAACTTACGCAAGCTGTCAAATTTGCACGATTATCAAAACGCATCAAAACAGTTTCTACACATTCCCCATCGGGGTATTCCACCAAATATTTGATTGTTCCGTCTGAACTTACTTGTTTTTTCTTAATTTTAGTTTCAGTTACAGTCGCAATTTCTTCTAATTGTTCCCTAAATTTTAGCGATAAATCTGTCATTTGAGAAATATCAGCAACAGATTTTACGTAAATCCAATTATGAATTTGTTTCGCTCTAAATTTTGAAGCTTTTAATTCGTCTGTAATTTTTTCTATTTCATCAAGTCTTAGACCTGCAAGAACTGTTTTTTCCATTTTCTACACCAACAATTGTAATAATCTTTCTGTATCTTTATCACCACGACCTGAGATATTCACAACAACAAGGTCATCTTTTGAAGTTGTAGGCATTAATTTTTCCAAGTATGCAACCGCATGAGAACTTTCTATTGCTGGAATTATTCCCTCTAATCTTGAAAGTCTTGCAAACGCTTGAACAGCCTCATCGTCTGTTATTGGTTCATATTTTACTCTACCAGTTTCAAATAAATAACAATGTTCTGGACCGCATCCTGGATAATCTAAACCTGCTGAAATTGAATATGATTCTTTTACATTGTCATTTTCGTCAACCAAAACATATTGTTTAAAGCCATTGAATAATTTAATTTTGCCTGTATTCAAACTTGCTGCAGTTTTTTTAGTGTCTACACCTTCTCCAGCTGCTTCTAAACCTATTAAATTTACATCTTTGTCATCTAAAAATGCATAGAAAGTACCAATCGCATTACTACCGCCTCCAATACAAGCTAAAACATAATTTGGTAATCGGTTTTCTTTTTTCAAAATTTGTTCTTTAATTTCTGAACCAATAATTGATTGGAAAAATCTTACCATTTTGGGATATGGGTGAGGACCAACAGCAGAACCTAACACATAAAATACATCTCTGTGTCTTTCCCAATAGTTACTTGCAGCTTCGCAAGCATCTGCCAAAGTTTTTGAACCGGTATCAACACTATGAATTTTTGCGCCCAAAAGTTTCATACGTTCAACATTCAAGTGTTGACGATTGATATCTATTTCGCCCATAAAAATTTCACACTCTAGACCTAAAAGAGCCGCTACAGTTGCTGTTGCAACACCATGTTGACCAGCGCCAGTTTCAGCAATAATCCTTTTTGTACCCATTCTTTTAGCCAAAAGAGCTTGCCCTAAAACATTATTAATTTTATGCGCCCCTGTGTGGTTTAAATCTTCACGTTTCAAATATATTTTGCCTTTGCCATAGTGTTCAGTTAGCCTTTTCGCAAAATACAAAGGTGTTGGACGACCCGAATAGTCAACCATTAGTTCATATAATTCTTTAATAAAGCCTTCATCTTTAATAGCTTTTTCAAATTCCTCATTCAATCTTGTCAAAATTGGTTTAAAATCTTCGCCAACATAAGCGCCACCGAATTGTCCAAAATAACCCTTCTCATCAGGCATATTATATTTTGGTAATGAATTTACAAACATCTATTTATTCTCCTTTTGGTATTCTTTTAAAAAATGCTGTCTAATTTCTGACATAGCCCTAATTGTCAAAACAATTGTTTGTATGCTTTCATGCCAGCCAATAAACGCACATGTTGGATGAAGCATTTGAATTGGATTGTCAGGATAATCTCGACAAATTTTTGGTCTATTTTCGTAACAAGAACATTTGTTGTCATCTGTAACCTTGTCGCAATGGTAATAATAAACTTTTTCGCCCGATTCATTAATTAAATCTACATACAATTTGAATTGCTTTTCAGCATCCTCCTCGTGTTCATAAGGTTTGAAGGTTGCAATAAATTCTTTTGCATATTTATCACCTCTTGAAGCTTTATCTAGCAACTCAACGGGCGAAAATTCACTAATTGCTAATCGGCAACAAGCTCCACACATTGCACAATGGAAGTTCTTTTTGCGTTCTAAAATTATATTTCTTTGGAATTGAATATGTTTTTCAACCTCTACCTCCAAATAATTTTTGACTTCTTCAGGCTTCAATGAGTTTATTTCACCTTGTATTGCATTTAAAACTGATACAAAAATTTCCCTATATCTTTTGACCAATTGTTCATAATGTTCTTTTAAATTTTCCATAGTCTAATCGTAACACAAATTAGCGAACTTACCAATGTAAATTTTAGCATTTCTAAACAATACTTACCTTAGACGAAAGGAGAAAATTTATGACTGAAAAATTACAACTTTATAGATGTAATATCTGCAACAACTTGGTTGAAGTGCTTATTGAAGGCAAAGGCGAGCTTGTTTGTTGTGGTCAACCTATGGAACTTATAACCGAACACGAAAGTGATGTTAAAGAGCTTAACGACAAGCATGTTCCCATTATTGAAAAAACAATCGAAGGGGTTAATGTCAGAGTCGGCGCAGTAAAACACCCAATGACTGACGAACACCACATTATCTTTATTCAAGCAATCTCTAAAGATAAAAAATATATTAAAACAAAATATTTGGAAGCAAACAAAGACGAAGCAGAATTAAACTTGAAATGCAATTGCTCTGATATATGGGCAAGAGCTTTATGTAATATTCACGGACTATTTAAAGGAGAATACAATGCTTAGTGAAAAAATTAACAAGGAACTTAACGCACAAATTAACAGGGAATTTTATTCAGGTTATCTATATCTTTCTATGGCAAATTATTTCCATGAAAATAATCTTCACGGCTTTGAACATTGGTGTAAAAAACAAGCTAAGGAAGAAGTCGAACACGGTATGACAATCTTTGAATTTATGACAAAATTAAACTCAAGGATTGAATTACTTGAAATTAATGAACCTGAATCAACTTTTACAACTCCTATCGACACAATAAAAGAAATGCTTAACCACGAAAAATATATAACTGGCGCACTTCATACTATTGCTATTATTGCAAAAGAAGAAAATGCTTTCACAACTTGTCACTTCTTAGAAAAAATGTTGGAAGAACAAATTGAAGAAGAAGAAACAGCCTATGATATATATGCAAAATTAAAAATGTTTAATGAATGCAAAAGCGCTTTATACAACCTTGATAAAGAACTTCATACAAGAGTTTAATTTTTTGCAACAAAAAGGCTCTATCACTAGAGCCTTTTTTGTTATATTTCTAAAGTTTTATGCTTTTTTGAAAATACCTTTACCTAATAAGAATGCACCAACTGCTACTGCACCGCCTAATAAGCCACCTATGATGTTACCTGCGATTTTTGCACCCTTTGATTTTTTAGTTTGAGCTGTACCTTCTATATTCGCAATGTTTTCATCTGCTGTTGTATTGCTTGCGAAACCGAATGATAACACTTGTTTCAAACCTGACATAAATGAGCTTGAAGAGTTGTTTCTGATGTCATCTGATAGGTATGAACCTGTTTGTTGAGCATATAATCTTTCTGCATATGCCTTGATTTGTGCTTGTCTGTCTTCTGCACTTGTACCGTCTGCGATTTGAGAACCATAAGCACTTTCAACTGCTGCTAATAATTTGTTATATTCTGATTTTACGTTGTCTTGATTATCTGCTTTAATTTGGCTGCTCAAAATTTGAATTTGTCTTTGAATGTTCTCATTTTGTGATGCCATTTTGAATTGTGCATTGTTTTGGTTTTGGTACATTTGAACTTGTCTATTTATACCAAAGTTATCCCATTGTTGCATATTTTGCATATATGCTTGTTGGTATTGAGGGTTTAACATTCCAAAGGTTCCTAGACCGTATCCAGCATAACTAGTGTTTACGTTCATTAAAGGCATATCCATTAAATTAAGATTGTTGTATGGATTTACCATTCCGAAATTAACTGTCATAACCTTTGAAACCTCCAATAACTTGCGTTACTATAAAAACCTTAAACCTTACATATATATAAAGTATTTTAAAACGCAATAATTGACATGGTTTTAGCCGTTTATTAAGTTTTGTTAAAAAGATAAAAGAACCCTCGTTCAAATCGCCACAAACGAGGGAATTAATCAGTAAAAGAGACATCAATAATACTATTACACATGTTTTTATCTATTTCCAATAATAGACGTAATTGTTTATTTAATTTATAATTTTGTTATGAAAAAGTTATTTATATTAATCACATTTATACTTGTAGGAACTGCGACATTTGCCGAAGAAATGACAAAATCTCAGCAAGCTGTGGCGCTTTACAACGACAACAATGTTGTTAATGCAGCAAAAGTATTAATGAGTATTCCAGAAGTTGAAAAAACGGCTCAAGATTGGCTTTTGATGGGAAACATTTTGCAAGATGAAAACAAAATGTCAGAAGCTCAATTTATGTTTAAGCGCGCAATTTTGGTAGATAAAAATTTCTACAAACCTTATTATAACTTGGCTAATATCTATCTCGATGAAGAACGCGTAATTATAGCACTAGATAATTACAAAATTGCAGTAAAATTAAAACCTGATTTTGTTTATGGCTATTACAACATGGGTTGCGCATATTTAAGATTAGGTAATTATAAAAAAGCTAGAAAATATTTTGTAAAAGCTATCACCGTTGCGAGTGAAAATCCTGATAAAATAGAAATTAATCCAGATTTTTATTACAATTTGGCATTTTGCTACAACAAATTAAACAATACTAAAAAAGCCAAAGAAGCCTTAGCAATTTATGACAAACTAATTGAAAACAAGTAATTCGTAAATAAAATTTACTTGCTCTAGGCTGATTAAGATATATTATATATATATGGGTAAATTGTTAAGCTTAATAATGAAAATATTTTTTATTGTTCTAGCAATATTCCTAATTTACTGCGCAACAATCGGCAGAGAATTTGGTATCAAGCAAGTACATAAAATTATGGGCATGTATTATGTGCATGTCGGCGATGAAGCTTATCAAAACAATAATATGCAAGAAGCCGTTGATGCATATCAAAATGGTTTAAAATTATTTCCTCAACACTACGAAGCATGGCTAAATTTAGGTAACATTTATGTTGCTTATGAAGATTATTATTCAGCCGCACAAGCTTATCAAAACGCAATTCTTGCCAAAGAAAATTACACTCTTGCAAGAATGAATTTGGGTATAATTACAGCTGAAAAATTGGGGGACTTTGATTCTGCCATAGCGGAATATCAATCAATTATTAATTCTAAACATTTCTTGATATCTATTCCTTTTGTTTTTAACAACAAAAAAAGCGAAACTGATAACAAAGCCATAGCTTATTACAATATGGGTAGAGCCTATTCTCAAAAAGCCTTTTACACTCCACAAAACAAAAAGAAAGAGAAAAAAGAACTTTTAGGGCAAGCCGCTGTTGCTTATGAAAAAGCTCATGAAATAACAAAAAATGATTATGATATAAATTACAATTTAGCCTTAACATATCACCTATTAGGCGATTACAGAAAGGCTGGACAGTATTATTGTAGAGCAATTGAAGCTTCACCAATGCACTATGAAGCGCATTACAACTTAGGCTTGATGTTAAAGCACTTAAACCAACCTAAGTATGCAATTGATGAATTAGAAAAAGCCGCGGTTCTTTCTAGCGGTAAATATTCCTCTCATTCAAAATATATTTTTGATGTTTTGAGCACTGTATCACTTGAAATGCAACAAAAAGGTGAAGATAAATCAATAAAAGATAAAATAAAAATTAATGAGCCAGAAGAACAAGAACAACCGCTTATTCTAGTGAATGGCAAAGTTACACAAACAGATGAGGCAGAAATTGCTATCGTCGAAAACTTTAGAAAGTGCAAATCAAAGGAACTTTTTGAAGCAAACTAATAACAAAGAAAATGGGTACAAGCCTTGAAAACTATCGCATATACTTGTAGTTATGAATTAAACGAGAAAACAGCAACTGAAGAAATCTCAAAACAAGTTGCTGACATTAAGAATTTCTGCAAAGCTCACCAAATAGAACTTGATAACCTCTACACCGAAACAAGCACACATGATGATTTCAAGCCTGTATTGCTAAACATTATGAGTGAAGGATTTGGAAATACCGAGCGATTACTTATCGCAAACTATGATGTTATTAGCAAAAATAAAGATTTTTTAGACTGGATTAAAGATGAATTTAATCGAATGAAGATAGAAATTGTTAGTCTTGAAAAAAATTCAAAACCTCAAGAATTGTTTTCAGACAAAAAACTATCTTATATGACGGAAAAAATTAAAAACATTCCGTCACTTCCAGAAATTATCACAAAATCCATTGAAATTATGCAGGATAAAAATGCCTCTGTTGCAGATTTATCAAAGATTATTTCAAACGATATTGGACTTACAGCAAGGGTTTTAAAATTAGTAAACTCAGCTTATTATGGTTTTCCAAAACAAATTTCAACAATTCATCAAGCAATAATCATTTTAGGTTTTACAACCGTAAAAGGTGTAATTTTATCGGCAAGTATCTTCGAAATGTTTACACCAAAAGGCAATCAAGCATTCGATTACAAAAACTTTTGGAAACATTCATTATTAACAGCAACGGCATCAAGAATGTTGTCTAAAAAAACAACCTTAAACACACAAGAAGATATTTTTTCAGCAGCATTTTTACACGATATCGGTAAAATAATTTTTGCCCAATACGACTGGGAAAATTACGCAAATGTTTGCAATTACGAATATGAAACGAACAAAGAACTTTTACAAAAAGAAGAACAAGAATGTGGCTTAAACCACTGCGAAATTGCAAATATGGTGGCTTATTCTTGGAATTTACCTGAAATTTTCTGTGATATAATCACATATCACCACAACCCGAATGCAAGCGAAAAATATAAAAAAGAATGTAGCATAGTTTTTATTGCAAACATCTTAGTTTCAGCAATAATGAGTAACAAAAACTTAAATATTGATAACATTCCTTTAGATATACTTGAAAATTTAAATATTTCGGGTGACAATATAATTGATGTTTACGAAGAACTGGTTAACATCGCTAAGAATTTAAACGATATTAACAGTTTTTTTGAATAGTTGAAAGGGATAGAATAGAAAATGAGCGAATCTTTTGCAACAGAAAGTAGCAACTCAAAAGAATTAAACTTTTTGTCTAATGTGTCAATTGGCTTAACACAACACTCTGACCCTGCCGACATTATTGAATCGCTTTCTGAATCCTTCAGAGGCATGATTAACCTTGAAAATTTAAACATCTACATCTACGATGAAAACACTCAAACACTTCGCGATTACGCAAAAAGTTGGATTGTAATTGACGAAATCCACGACAAAGAATATACAGATAAGTTATATCAAGTAGTAAAAACTTCAAAGTATGACGACTTTTTGATTAACGATAACAGCATTAACATCAAGGACTTCTGGAACATTAACAAATACATCAGTGCTCGTAAAAATACCATTTTGTTCCCGTTGATGAAGGGTGAAACACCTTACGGATTAATTGAGCTTATCATTAACTTGGCAATTTCAGATGTATTAACAATCGACTTCTTTAAAGCGTTGATTATCTCTGCGTACCAAATTTCTTTGAAAATTCAAAACAAGGTTTTAGCAGACAAAATGCAAGCAAACATTGACTTCCACGAATCAATGAAGAACATTGCTAAAATTATTGAAACTCAATATGATTTAAACTATATCATTCCACTTATTGGTGAAATGATTGATAAATTTATTTCAGATCACTTAATCTATATTTTCTTAAAACAAGACAATGAATATAAGTTAGTATGGCCATTAGCATGTCGTGATACCAAAATTCTTGAAATGGTTAACAACATGTCAGCAGACACATCTTATACACTAACTGATGACAACAAAATTGGTATATTTCCACTTATTGCTGCAGATTCATCTATTTTAGGAGGTATCGTTGCTCACAGTCACGTAGATAAGCTATCTCAAAGAGAAATTGACTATCTAGACCAATTAACAAAACAATCTTCAATCACAATTCAACGTGCAAATATGTATGCAGAGGTATTACAACACGCAACATTAGATGCATTGACAGGTTTGAACAACCGTCGTCAATTTGAAGTTAGATTAAAACAAGCTGTTGCAACAGCAAAACGTCAAAAACACCCTCTATGCGCTATCATGTTAGATATCGACTTCTTCAAAAAGGTTAATGATAGCTACGGTCACGCCGTTGGTGATGAAGTTTTGAAAAATGTTGCTGAAATTATTAAAACACAAGTTCGTGAATCTGATATTCCATCAAGATACGGTGGTGAAGAATTTGCAATTTTGCTTCCATACACAAAGCTTGAAGAAGCTGGTAGCGTTGCTCAACGTTTAAGAGCCGCTGTTGAAGCAAAACACGTGGATTTGACTCACGTTAAAGATGCTAAGATTAGCGAAATTCAGGTTACAATCAGTGTTGGCGTTTACCAATATAAAGAAGGAGATGAGCCTCAACAATTATATACAAAAGCCGATAAAGCCTTGTACTTTGCTAAAGAACACGGTAGAAACAAGGTTATTATTAATAGAGGCTAGGTAGATGAATACTTTTGAAGTAATTTGTAAATCCTTAAACGATACTGAAACCCTAGCAACAAACTTTGCAAAACTAGTAGAAAACGGTTGTTTTGTAAACTTGTTTGGAGAAATTGGCTCTGGAAAAACTGCCTTCGTTAAACTTGTAGCTAATAAATTGGACGTAAAAGAACACGTTACAAGCCCTAGTTTCGTAATTTTAAACGAATATCATAGCGGTAAATTACCCATTTATCACTTTGATTTGTATAGATTAGAAAATGTTGGTGTGAAA
>CAVFBQ010000158.1:0-8555 GCA_963620455.1 uncultured Eubacteriales bacterium | reverse complement strand
TGAAATAACGTCCATAATTCGTTTATACCTTTACCTTTTCTATTTTTTACAAATACACGCAATCTCGGTACATATAGCCTACCGAGCAATCCCCTTATTAAGTTGTATATATTAAAAAGTTAATTACATTCCGTATATTTTCAAAAATTTAACTACTACTGCTTAAATATTAACATGATAATAATTATTTGTATAGTTTTATGTATAGTTTTATTTACTTTTGAAAAAATGATAAAATGAGAGAAAAATAAAAAAGAAAGGAAAAATATATGGAAATTAAAATTATTTCAGATGTAAAAAATCAAGAATGCGATATTTTAATGGTTAATATGTTTGAAGGTCAAAAGACATCAAATTCTATTGCCAATGAATACGCTATTGGCGAAGACAAATTTGAAGGTAAATTTAACACAACATACCTTCTTCAAACTTATGGAAAAATTCCAGCAAGAAAAGTTTTGATTGTTGGGTTCGGTAAGGAAAAAGACTTAGATAACAACAAAATTAGGGAAGCAATGGCAAAAGCCATAAAAAAAGCTATTCAAATGAAGGCTAAAACCGTTGCCGTAGATTTTTCTGATATAAACTTTGATTATGCAGACATGATTTCAGAAGGTGCAATGATTGGTGATTACGCGTTTGACAAATACAGAACAGAAAAAAAACACCATATTGAAACTTTGTACACAAACCTTGATAAAGCAAAAGTTGAAAAGGGACAAAAAAGAGCAGAAGCAATGGAATTAACACGAAACCTTGCTAACGAACCTGCTGAATATGCAACTCCAACAAAATTAGCAGAAGTTGCAAAAAGCTTAGGCTTAGAAACTAAAATTTATGACCGCAAAGAGTGCGAAAAAATGGGAATGGGTGCTTTTCTTGCAGTTGCAAGAGGTAGTAACCAAGAACCTAAATTTATCCACATGAAATATGTTCCTAAAAATCCAGCCAAACGTATTGCAATCATCGGCAAAGGTTTATGCTTTGATAGTGGCGGTATGGATTTAAAACCTGCATCATCAATGTTGACAATGAGAGATGATATGTCAGGTGCAGCTTGTATTTTAGGTGTAATGAGCAAACTAAAAGAATTCTCACCTAACATTGAAGTTCACGGTATTATTGCAGCTTGTGAAAATATGATTGGTTCAAATGCTTACAAGCCTGGTGATATCTTAAGAGCTAAAAATGGTAAAACAATTGAAATTGATAATACAGATGCTGAAGGTAGAGTAACATTAGCTGATGCTCTTTGCTATGCCTGTGAACTTAATGTTGATGAAGTTATTGATATCGCAACACTTACAGGTGCATGTATGGTAGCTTTAGGTACTCACGCTTCAGGTATCATGGGCAACAACAAGGATTTAGTAAATAGATTAATCCAAGTTGGTGCAAAATCTGGTGAAAGATATTGGGAAATGCCAATGTACCCAGAATATTTTGAAAGTCTAAAAAGTGAAATTGCAGACATGAAAAACTCTGGAGCTCGTTGGGGTGGCACATCAGCAGCTGGCTTATTCCTACAAAACTTCGTAACAGATGAAGTAAAATGGGCTCACTTAGATGTCGCAGGAACTGCATTTTTAGATAAACCACAAAAAGAATTTATTGCTGGCGCTACAGGTGTTGGCGTAAGAACTCTTTTAAATTACATCATTGAAGCTTAAAACATTTAAGGGCTTGTGTTTCACAAGCCCTTTTTAATTGAGAACTTTGTAAACTTTTCTTAATAAAAAAACTTACATCTTGAAACAATGATAAAATTGTATAATAATTAACATAAAAAAGTTCTTTACTACATATTATTTTTATGTTACATAATAAGAGAAAGAAAAACAAAGAGGAATAAACGTGGACAATTTTAACAAAGCTGCAGACTTTTTCAGTGCAAGCAGAGCAGATGATACACAAGATGTAGTTAGCCCAGCGAAAATTAAAGTTATCGGTGTTGGCGGTGGAGGCGGAAACGCTGTAAACCGAATGATTAAAGGTGGTCTATCAGGTGTAGACTTCTATTTAATGAACACAGATGCTCAAGTTTTGAAATATGGCGCAGCTCCAGAACAAAACAAAATTAGATTAGGTAAAGAAAAAACCCAAGGCTTAGGTGCAGGCGGAAACCCTGAAGTTGGTGAAGCTGCTGCAGAAGAAGCTCGTGAAGAAATTACTGCCGCTATTGATGGCGCAGATATGGTATTCGTTACTGCTGGTATGGGTGGCGGTACTGGTACTGGTGCGGCTCCTATTGTTGCAAGAATTGCTAAAGATATGAAAATTCTTACAATTGCTGTTGTAACAAAACCATTCCAATTTGAAGGTAAACGTAGAGCTAACCAAGCTGCTCAAGGTATCGAAAAATTAAGAGATGCTGTTGATGCAATCATTGTTATTCCAAATGATAACTTGTTGGGCGCTATCCAAGAAAAGAAAAACTTAAGCTTGATGGAATCATTCGCAGTTGTTGATGAGGTTCTATTAAGAGGTGTGCAAGGTATCACTGATATCATCACAATCCCAGGTTTAATTAATGTTGACTTTGCTGACGTTCGCTCAGTAATGGAAGCTTCTGGCTCAGCATTGATGGGTATTGGTTATGGTCAAGGCGAAGGCAGAGCTGAAGAAGCTGCTAAGAAGGCTATTGACTCTAAACTTCTTGAAACTTCAATTGAAGGCGCGAAGGGTGTTATCGTTAATATCACAGGTGGACCAGACTTAACATTACAAGATGTAACTAGAGCATCAACAATCATTAATGATTCAGTTCAAGATGATGCTGTTGTAATTATTGGTGCTGTAATTGATGAAAATATGCAAGGTGAAGTAAAACTTACAGTTATTGCTACAGGCTTTGAAATGAAAGCTCACAGTGCAATTCAACAATCAGAAAAAACCGCAAAACCGTTGAGCGCTGCAGATTTCTTCTCAGGTGCATTTAACACACCTAAGAAATCAACTCCAGAGCCAACTCAACCAAACAACTTACCAAGTTTTTCAAATATTGAAATACCAGATTTTTTGAAAAAATAACCGAAAAAGATAATAATAAAATAAAAGCTCCGTTAGTAAAACGGGGCTTTTTATTTATTCTGTTTATGCTAGAATAGAAGAAAGATTAAGAATATCGCAAAGGAGATAAAATGAAAAAATTACTATTAGTATTGTTAATGTTATTTGTATCGTCAACTCAAGTATTTGCAGATGATTTAGCAACTGCAAAAAGTATGTTCCAACAATATGTAAATGCTGCAAATACATATAGCCCAAATTTGTTAAACTATTATTCACCAAGTGCAAAAATTATACGTCAAGTTGTAAAACCCGATGGTACAACAGTTAATGCAACAACGAATATGCAAACATACGCTCAACAAATGAAATTAAGCCAAGGCACAGCAAAGCTAAGAAAATACACCAATAGATATACAAACATCAACGCAACAAAGGTTGCAAATGGTGTAAAAGTTAGCGCATTACGTCAACCAATGAAGGATACTTACTGGTTAAAAACTTACCAAATTTGGCAAAAACAACCAAATGGAAAATGGTTAATCGTTGAAGAAATGATGCAAACAAAAATACAACTCTTTTTACGATACGCTGACAAAAAATAAAAAACAAATAGGATTTACAATGAAAAAGTTTAGATTTTTAACATCAGGTGAAAGCCACGGTAAGTGCTTAAATGCAATTATTGAAGGTGTACCTGCTGGATTTAAGATTAGCGAAGAATTTATAAATGCAGAACTGAAACGTCGCCAAGTTGGTTATGGACGAGGAAAACGCATGAAAATAGAATCTGACACTTGCGAAATCAAGTCTGGCGTAAGATTGGGAAAAACAACCGGTGGACCAATCTGCCTTGAAGTTATGAACAAAGACTTTGATAATTGGCGTATTCCAATGAGCGTAAAAGAAGTTGATTTAAAAAATCGCGACATTTTAAAACTTGTTGCAGAAAAATCATTCACAAAAGTTCGCCCAGGACACGCGGATTTTGCTGGAGCTATAAAATATCAATTAGAAGATTTAAGAGATGTTTTAGAACGTTCTAGCGCACGTCAAACAGCTATTGAAGTTGCAGTTGGCGCAGTTGCAAAACAAATTTTAAAAGAATTTTATATTATTGGATTTTCACATGTAACTCAAATTGGTAAAGTTAAAGCAGAAGTTTTACCACAAAGTTATACTCTGTTGAAAGAATCTGCAGAACATTCTGAATTACGTTGCGCAGACGATGTTGCAACAGATATGATGAAGGAAGCCATTGACGAAGCAAAAAATAACGGTGACACTTTAGGTGGAAAATTTGAAGTTATTTTTGGAAACCTTCCAATTGGTTTAGGCTCTCACGTACACTGGGATAGAAAAATTGATGGTAGAATTGCGCAAGCAATTATGAGTATTCCTGCTATAAAATCCGTTGAAATTGGTGCGGGAGAAGAAGCTGCAGAACTTATGGGCAGTCAAATGCACGATGAAGTTTTCATCGCTGATAACAAAATTTATAGAAAAACCAACAACGCTGGTGGTATTGAAGGCGGAATGACAAACGGCGAACCAATCACCGTTAAAGCAGTTATGAAACCAATTCCTACAATGCGTACACCACTAAAAACCGTTGATTTATACAAAAAAGAACAAACAGAAGCTCACTTTGAACGTTCAGACACTTGTGCGGTTCCTGCTTGCGCTGTTGTTGCAGAAGCAAGAATTGCGTGGATTTTAGCAGATGAGTTACTAGAAAAATTCGGTGGCGACTCTTTAAACGAAATTAAAAAGAACTATGAAAAATAACATTATTTTGCTTGGAATGATGGGGGCAGGAAAGACTTTAATTGGTAAAACATTAAAGGAACAAATGCCAGAACTTGAATTGGTTGATGTTGATAAATTTATTGAAAAAAAAACAAAAATGAAGATTTCAGACATTTTTGCAAAATATTCAGAAAGTCATTTCAGAAACCTTGAAACAGAAACAATAAAAGAACTTTGCAAAAAAGATAATCAAATAATTTCACTTGGTGGTGGTGCTTTTGAACGCGAAGAAAATCGCCAAATACTTAACAAAAACAGCAAAACTATCTATCTAAGAGCAACTGCACAAACATTATTTGATAGAATAAAAGCAGAAACACACAGACCTCTTTTACAACAGGGATTCGGAGTAGAAAAAGTTTCTGAAATTCTTTCAAAAAGAGCACACAATTATGAAAAAGCAAGCATAATTATTGACACAGACGGAAAAACTCCATATAATATCATTGAGGAAATTCAAAAAAGGATAGCTGAAAATGCCTAACAAAATTGACGTTGAGATTCAAGAAAAAAATAAATCGTACCCAATTTATATGGATACGAACCCTCTTGATGAACTTATGGGACGAATTTTGAGCGATTTAGATTATCCTAAATACCTTGTCGTAATGAGTGAAAAAGTGCATAAACTTTATGCTAAAACACTTGGTTTTTCAAAGGAAAGTATTTATGTACTAAAAGACGGCGAGGTTGAAAAGAATTTTTGTAACTATCAAAGGATTTTAAAACAATGTTCTAAACTTGGATTAAACAGAAAAAGCGCAATCATTGCCATTGGTGGTGGGGTAGTAGGTGATATTACTGGCTTTGTAGCCTCAAGTTATATGCGCGGGATTAAGTTTGTTCAAGTTCCGACAACTCTTCTTGCGGCAGTTGATTCCTCTGTTGGTGGAAAGGTTGCAATCGATACCGAATTTGGCAAAAACCTTGTAGGCGCGTTTTATCAACCACAATCAGTTTATATCAATTTAAACTTTTTAAAAACATTAGATGAACTTCAATTTAAAAGCGGACTTGCTGAAGTTGTAAAATATGCATTTATTGAAAAGAGCTGTGAGGCCGTGTTTGAGTACGGCTTATTTGACTTTCTTTCAGTTCATTATGAAAAAATCTTAGACAGAGATTTAAGATTTTTGGAAAAAGTTATAAAAGTCTGCATTGAACTTAAGATTTCGGTTGTAACAAAAGACGAAAAAGAAGCGGGCTTGAGAAAAATCCTAAACTTTGGTCATACTTACGCCCATGCCCTAGAAAAAATTACAAACTACAAGAAATTTACCCACGGAATGGCAGTTTCTTATGGTATGTACTTTATGTTCAACTATGCACATTATTTAAAGTTAATTGATGCAAATTATAAAGAAATAGCCGTAAATTTACTAAAAAAATACGGATTTGAAGACAAACGCTTTAATTATCCAGCAAAAAAGATGATTGCAATTATGCAAACTGACAAAAAGGCTGAAGATAACACAATAAAAATCATTTTACCTACACTAAAAGGCTACGTAAAAGAAAGCGACCTCGATACCGAAGTCGCAATCAAAAGTGGTATATTATAAGTCCTTCGACCTATATGCTCAATTGGCTATATGAAGACTGAATTGAAGATATAATTTGCTCCATATTGCTGAATTGTTTTTCTAGTCTTGATTGATATGAATCAACTTTGCTTTGAGCCGATGTAATTGAATTTTCAAGAGTTTTAATCTTTGAACTTAATGACTTAGATTTAGCATCAAAGTAGCCTGTTGTAACTTCTAATGAGTCTTCAACGATTTTTTCAAGTTTATTCATTACACCACCAGAAGTGCTATTGCCTTTGTTGTCGCCAACAAGTAATGATTTAACCGCATCTGGATTTTTTGATAAAGCTTCTTTAAACTTATCCTCATCAATTTGCAATGTATTTACAGAGCTTGTACTTGTTGAATTATTTGCTTTACCAGTCGTAATACCGATATCAGACAATAATTTCATTGTTCCATCATCAATTGAAGCAGTAGCTGTTCTTCTCAAATTTGCTCTTAATGAAGTTAAAGCGGAATCTCCATACAAAGCATCACCGTAAGAAGTGTTGTTATCAATATTTGAAATTGTTTCATTATAAGCTGTAACAAATGATTTTACAGCCTCTAGTAATGAATCAGTATCTTGTTCAACCTTTACTGTTGAAGGATTAATTGTACCGGAATCATCAGCCTTTGAAACACCATTCAAGGTTAAGGTCAAACCTTCAATACCTGAAATCTCGCTTGTTACTGTATTTGAAGAAGAAATTAATGTTGTGCCATTAATTGTCAACTCTGCATAATCGCCTAATTGTTGGTCGTTCAATTTTGTTACTGTTGTATAAGTAGTATTTCCAGAACTATCAGTATTTGCAACTTGTTCTTTTCTTGTAAAACCAAATTTTTCTGCAAAATTACTTGTACTATCTTCAATATTAATATTGAAAGCACCCTCTGTTTTTGAAGTTAAAACGAGTTCACTTTGAGATGCGTCCCAATATGCAGTAACACCCGCATCATCGCTTGAATTAATTTTTGAAATCAAACCTTTAATAGTTGTATTTTCATCAATTGTAAATTCTGCATTTCCGATTTTAAAAGTACCCGCTTCAAGTCCGCTGAAGGCTTCCATTATCTTAGAAGAAGTATTTATACTTGAAACTTTAGATGAACTTTCATAAGTACCGTCAGCGCCTTTTACCAAACCCATAACATTTACAAAGTTTGACTCATCTGATGATGCACCTAATACAACATCTTTATCATTATTGCCAGAAATAACGATTTTTCCATCTTGAACAGTTGCATTTAGATTACTTGTATATGTTGGTTCCAAATCTGTACCACCTGTACGAGTTTGACCACCAGCATCAACTATTTTGTTCAAGATATCATCAACTGTATCTTCATCTTCAATTGTAATTTCTTTTTTCTCTCCATCTACATAGAAAGTAAAAGAACCTGTTTCAGCTTTACCACCAGCCAATTCTGCAAACTTTGTATCACCATCAACAAAAGCAGATGAACCCAAGTTTGAAGTTGCTTTTGTGGCAGTTGCCAATTTGTTTACAATAACATCAAAATTTTGTTTTGCGGCATCAGTTGTAACACTTGCAGAAACAACACTATCTTTTGAAGTTGTAACTTTATTTTTTGCAAACACATCAAAAGAACCACCTAATTTGGCATCTGTAAATTTTTCAATAGATGAACGCAAATTTGTAACCTTCGATTTGATTGTGCTCAACACATTACTCGAAGTTTCAACAGTAGTCTTTGAATTTTTTAATTTTGTTACTGATTGTTGTTTTATAGATACAAGGGCTTCTATCCAAGAACTGGTATCCATACCTGAGGCCAAGCCTGAAAAAGTTATTTCGCCCATATTAAAAACCTCCGTTTTTTTAATATCTCGTATTTTGTTATAGTTTTATACTAATATATGCCCATTATATCATATTTTGAAACCTTAAACAACTATAAAATGTTAAAAAATGGTATTTTTTGTTACAAAAAACAAAAAATGCTCTATTTAAACTATAAAAAAGACCTCTTTCGAGGTCTTTTCCTATAAATCTTAGATTGTTGTTGCTAAAGATGGAGCAATTTGAATGAATTTTCTAACTAATTCAGCATCCCATTGAACACCTGCGCCGTCTTGTAAGATTTCACAAGCTTTTTCAACGCCTAAACCTTTTCTGTAAGGTCTGTCACTGATTAAAGCGT
>CAVFBQ010000157.1:0-6102 GCA_963620455.1 uncultured Eubacteriales bacterium | reverse complement strand
AAGTACGACCATGCTGAGGTCTTCTTTTAAGCGTCCTTTTGAAATTAGGGCTCCTGTAACGTAACACATGGAATGATTTCTTGTAACACTTGGTTTGATTATTTAGGGCAATATTAATTAAAATTTTGTTTTGGCTTTTTTTTTATAAATAACAATAAAGGAATTAACAAAAATGTAGCAACTGCAAACCATCTAAAAGTGTCAATGTATCCCCACAAGTGAGATTGTTTTATAAGTTCACTATACATTTGACCTTGTGCCATCATGTAAGCTGTACTCACATCATGACTACTAGATAAAGCCTGAACTGCAGAATTTAATTTATCCATATAAACATCATTAGAAAAATTTAGATGTCCAACCATCATATTTTGATGAACTTGTGAAAATCTAGAAATCATTGTTGTTGAGATAGATGTGCCGATAGCACCCCCCGTATTTTTTAATAAATTTTGTAAGCTAGAAGCATTTGTAAGTTCTTTGTTGTTCAGCGTAGAACATGACAGTGGTACTAGAGGTGTTAGAGCAAAGAAAATTCCTATACCGTAGCAAATATTTGGAAATGCTATTGAAGATAAATTTATCTCTAGATTTATCATTCCAAAATACCAACTGCCTAAGCCTAAGAAAAATAATCCAATTGCTGCAATTCTTCTATCTCCAAGCTTTTTAGAGATTATAAAATACGTAACAAGTGCGATGATATTTCCAATACCACGGGTACCTAGAGAAAGACCGCTCAAATAGGATGTATATCCCATAAGATTTTGTAACATAGAGGGCAAAAGAGTTGCAGAAGCTAAGAATACAGCCATTAAAATTACTTGAATGAAGGTTCCCCAAAAATAGGTTCCGTCAAAAAGTATTTTTAAATTTAAAAGAGGTTCTTTATTGTGTTTACTGAATTGTGTAACAAAGAATATAATTGCACAAATTACAGAAAATGCTGTTAGCCAGCAAATCCAAGTTGAACCAAACCAATCTCATCGTTACCTTTATCAAGAACGACTTGCATTGAGATTAACCATAGCGATAAAAAAGTAATACCTTTGTAGTCAATTAAAACATTCTTTTGCTTTCTTGCATAGGGTGGATCTTCAACAATTTTATTAACCCACAAGGCACAAATTATTCCTAATGGAATATCAATAAGAAAAATCCATTGCCAGCAATAGTTTTCTGTAATCCATCCACCCAAAATAGGACCGATTATTGGTGCAATAATAAATACCAACCCAAATACAGCCATTGCTTTTTGTCTTTCGTTAGGTGGAAATGTTTCTAATATGATAGCTTGACCTAAAGGTAAAAGAGCACCACCACCTATACCTTGCAAAAATCTAGATAAAACCATCATTACCATTGATTGAGAGCAGGCACAAAATAATGAGGAAACAGTAAACATTAAAACTGCACAAATAAGCAAATTTTTTCTACCTAAAAGTTTTGTCATAAAACCTACTAAGGCAATGGCAATACCACTTGCCATTAGGTAACTTGTAATAATCCAAGTTGATTCATTCATGCTTATTGATAGCGAACCTGCAATATATGCTAATGCTACGTTTGAAATTGTTTCATTTAATGCAAACATAAATACTGCCATCAAGACAGGCCATGCTGTGACCCAAGGGCTATATTTCGGCTTCCAATTTTCCATTTTTATTTTTTCTTTCTTGTTATACTTCGACTTTTATTGTGCTTGCTAGTGCTTTTTCTAATTTATTTAAGTAAGTTTTAATTTCTTTTAATTCGCTTTTTGTAAAAACTTGATTTAAAAAAATGGTCATTCCAGGTTCAATTTTTGCAATCATTTCCTTATAAAAATTTAAGCCATCCTCTGTAAGCTTCATTTTTTTTACTAGTCTTTTGCCCTTTGTATCATTAAATCTTTTTACATATCCTTTTTTTTCAAGGCTGTCTAAAATTCTACCAATTTTTACGCAATCCCTAAGAGCTAATTTTGCTAAATCTCTCTGGCAAATATTTGGATTGTAATTGATTATGTCAAGCACCCTAAATTCATCGTGCGTAATTTTTTGATTGTATTTTGAGATGTAGTCTTCTTGAATATATTTAGAAATTTGTTCGATTTTAAAGAATAATGATTCGTTATAAGGTGAATTTTTATGCATATTTACCTCTTATTATTACAAAAGAAATATATTTCATTTGTAATATATTTTAGCGTAAAAAATTCGTCAGTGTCAAGAATAATTTTTTACAACAAAGGCGGGTTCTGAAAGAACCCGCCTTTGTTGTATTTTTTATCTGTTTTATTCTTCTGGACTATCTTCAGGGTTTGAAGGTTCATTAAATTTTTCTTCTTGTTGTTGAATTTGTTGCATTTCAAGTTCAGTTTGAGCTTTTTGAGCTTCTTTTTCTTTTGCTTCTTTTTTGAAGATTTTATTTTTTATTTTTGTTGTTTTCTTTGCTTCATAAGCCTCTTGTGCTTGTGCTTCTTCAATTGTTGTTGTAATGCTTTCAGGTTCTGGAAGTGTAGAAACAAACGCTGATGCTGTATTGATTTGGTCTTGAAGTGCTAACCATTTGAACGATTTAACCAATTTTAGTGGTTTTGCAACATCGCCTCTAATTACAACTTGGAAGTTTGTTGCGTTAAGGTTATCTGTTTTGCTTCCAAATGTTGGGATATTGTTCAATTCGGCTTGTGTAACAGGTTGAGTGAACACTGTGAACAGTTTTGCTGAGGCAACATTCAAACCGGGAGTTACTTTTACTAAGTTTACTGGGTTTACGTTTGCGATTGGTCCTAACATATTTGAAAGCATTGATGCTAGACGTCCTCTAACCTTCATGTCTGCGGTATTCTTTAGTAAATCGAAGTTCCCTGCGATATAAAGTGTTAAAACGTTACCATCAGAAGTTATTGGGTTGATTGTTGTAACTCCGTTTTTAAAGTTTAAAGAGCCTTTAAGTTCTTTAAAGTGAGTTGTGTCGATTGTTGTTAAGCTGTTAATGATACCGCCTAAGGCTGTTTGAAAGAATTGAGATTCTCTAATATTTTCAGCCATAATTAAGTTTTCAACTTTGCCGAATGGTCCGAATTGACCGTTATGTATTGCAAATTTAACGTTTCCTTTTAGTGATTTCATTTGTTTTTCGTAGCTTGTAGCACCACCGTCTATAGAAATGTTTGTTGAGAATGACATCTTACCGCTCAAAGTATCCTTCATATTTGCAGTAGCCAAAAGCATTTTGTCTGTGTTGATATTTCCACCTCTAAGGTCAATTTTTAACAAGGAATTTAGCAAATTCATTGAAATATTGCCGTTAATATTACCGTCAAACGCACGTGTATGGAGGTTATTTAGGTAAAAAATATTTTTATGAAGTGCTATTTTTGAGTTTGTATTTTTTAAAACTATATTGCCTGTTTTAATGTTCTTAAGCACAATTGAGCTGTTTTTTAGTGTGACTGGAATATCTGCAGGTTGCTGTGGAGCGCTATAAGAGTTTGCTTTATAAGTTGGTTTTGGTAAAACTCTTGTGGCAGCCTTAGAAACCATCATTAATCTATCCAAATCAATGTGGTTTGAAGTTACTCTAAGGTTTGAAATTGTATTAATATCCTCTGGAGTTAGGTGTAAATTCAAGGCTGTAGAAACATCAGAACCGTTTAAGTTAAGGTCAGTTGATGTTACAGTAAGGTTTTTGCCTGAAAAATATAAGTACAATTCGTCTAAAGTTGTTAATAAATCTTTAATATACAAGTTTTTAATGCCGAATTGACCTCTAATCAAAGGTGATTGGGCATCACCAAAAATGTATAGGTAGTTTGAAGGGATTGTGAATCCAGAGTTTCTGAAGATGTGGAAGGAACCGTTCAAATTCTTTGTTATTGATAATTTGATAACATTGATGAACGGTGCAGACTGAAGGTTTGCAATTGTACCAGAAACACCGAAGATTTCTTCAAGGTGTTCTGTTACGTTGCCCTTTTCGTCAGTTTTTGTAGTTCTATTGAACAAGCCAGTTTGTTTGATTTTTAAACGATTTCCTTTGAAGTCAATTTTTGCTTGTAACAAACCGTTTTTACCCTTCATTTCTTTTAAATGAATAGGTGTAACGTAGTTTGCTGGTGAGGTGAACACTCTCAAAACCATATCTTGACGTTTCATATTGCCGTTTACAGAAAGTGTCATGGGTAAAGAACCTTTTGCATCAATGTAACCAGTAACGTCATTACCTGCAAATTGTCTTAAATCAATTGCATCAAGTGAACCTTTTGCATCAATATCAAAAACAGGTTCTTTTTTGTTTGAGTCAACAGTACCTTTTACAGTGACGATAGAACCTTTATTGATAAGCAATTCAGTCGGGTCGATTGTCATTTTTGAACCAAGAATTTGTATATTCAAATGGTTGTCAAAAATTGTCGAATTTGATTGAAGTAGAGTGACATTTAATCCTTTGTTCAAAATGTCTATTTTTGAAGTTGTTTTGTCAACAAGCATATTAACTTCTGCATTATTATTAGTGATTTTGAACGCATTACTGTTTACAATAAGGTTTGTAAGTCTTAGTTTTAACTTGCCGATAGCTTGTTTTAATTTGCCTTTAACAGTTGTATCTACTGTTAAAAAGCCTGAATAAATATCAAGCGTATCCTTCAAATCTTGTGGCGCAAATGCGTGGTACAAACCTCTAACAGGCACGTTATCCGCTAGAATTGCGATATCAATATTAGACTTTTCGTCAATTTTACCGTCAAATTTCAACGGAGCTTTATTGATTAGCGTTGAAGAATCCTTAATGTCAAGAATATTATTGTCAAATAACAAGTTTATGTTTGTTTTTGTAAAACCTAAACCGCTGAATTTGTTTGTTACAGCGCCGTCTTTTACAATAATGCTACCGTCAGAAGTTAGCTTTTTGAAGTTTGTTTTTACATTCGCATTTGCTTCAAAATAACCCTTTCCTTTTAGTGTATCAAGACTGTTTCTCACTTGAATTGAATCTAAAAAGGCTTTAGTTACGATAATTAAGTTTTGGATGTGGATTTTGTCTGAATTTACGCGTATATCAAGTTTTTTCTTGTTGCCGTAATCAAACATACCGTTTAATTGTAATTTTTCATCTTTAGTAACTGAAATATCAGTATCTACAACCGCTTTTGTCCCTCTGAATTTGCCGTGGAAATAGCATTCAGGTAGTTGATAGTTTGATAATTTTAAGGTTGTGTTATCAACATTCAAAAAGCCGTAAAGTTCATATAGACCGTCTTTTTCTCTTATTTTTAATTTTGTTGCAACATTAGATTTTAAATCATATTTTTGATACATCAAAACGGGGTTGATGAAAGGTAATTCAATCTTTTCTGGTTGGTCGTCTTCCTCGTCTAAAGAAGGTTCAACAGGTGGCAAGAATGTATTGATATTGATATCAGCAACTATGTTTTTTTGACCGTCACTCGTTAATTCTGCAATTGTTTTAACTTTTGCGGTTTTGCCGTTGAAATAACCTAGATTTAATAACTCACCGCTTAATTGCAAGTTATGTTTAGATTTTTCATCATTAACCAAAACTTTGTAATTTTTCAATTTAACATTTGGAACTTTTATTCTAATATATTTTGCAATCCAAGGAGTCTCTTGAGGTTCTTTTGCTTTTTGGCTATCTTTTTGAGTTTGAAGCATATCTTCAACAAGAGTTAAAATTTTGAATTGCTTGCCGTCAACGATTGTGAAATCAACACAGGGCTTTTCAACTTCAGCTGTAGAGACCTTTACTGTCATTGCTAATAAGCTTGGTAGAGCAATTCTAACTTTCGCTCTGGCTGCAGAAAATAAAGTTTTGCCGTCTTCAAATTTTATGCTCAAATCTTCTGCTCTAACCCCAACTGAAAGAAGCGGAGTTACGCTGATTTTTGCATTCTTAAAGTCTACATTCAACGGAATTTGTGCTTTTACCAATTTCTGAACCATTGGCTTATAGCTATTCAAGTCTATTACGTTTGGTAAAACAAACAAAAATCCAATATATAAAATAGTTAAAATTGCTCCTAAAATAGAGCCAGCTATTATTAACCCTTTTCTCATTTTAAAAAATCCTTTCGTCTAGTGTACTTTAATTATACAC
>CAVFBQ010000156.1:0-4286 GCA_963620455.1 uncultured Eubacteriales bacterium | reverse complement strand
GAATAATCAGTTGAATAAAGCACCTGCGATTTATTTAAAATATCTAATAAATTTAAAGTTTTTATTTCCATTTTATCTTAATTAAACTGATAACATGAAACCGCCAGCTTCAGCATTTTTCAAGTTTTCGCCGTCGATTTTAGCTCTTAAATTTTTAATGTATTTATATACATAATCTCTTGGCAAGCTTAACAAGTTTGCAAGGTCTTTTGCATATACGATTTGGTTTTTATTTTTAAAGAAATAGTCAAATACTAATTGTTCTCTATCTGTCAAAGCTTTTTTGAAAACGATTTGAACTTCGTCCTTCAAAGATGCCGGAGCAGGTTCCTTGATGATAGGTTGTTGTTTTTTGATTTCTTTTTCATCTTTTTGAGTTTTAACTTCATCAACCTTTGGTGTTGCTTTTGGTTGAGCTTTTTGAGCTGAAACGATTTGACGTTCTTTTTCTACTGCTTTTTCAGCAATTGTATTAATTTTTTCAGAACGAATTGAAGATGACATTTCAGTAGATGAAGATGTGTAAGGTTTACCTTTTAGCACGATATCTACTAAATCGTTTGTATGTTTAGCTTCTTCAATTTGTTTTCCTAATCTAGCTGCAAATTCTTCTAAAGTAATTTTTTCTAATGAACTTCTCCATTGTTTAATTTCTTCTTTAGTCAAGTATTCTGACATTTAATATATCTCCTAGTGTAATTTGTGAACGGTTGAGTTTATCCCTCTGTATTATTAATCTATCACAAAAAGTTGCCTTAGAAACAAAATATTTCATAACGTAAACTTTTGTTTGCATTAATTTACAAACTATTGATAAATCAAAAAATCGTCATAGTGGCTTAACATTTTTACTTTTTTCTTATGCATGTATATAATATATACATGGAGAAATTTAGTTTTTTCAACAAATTCAAAGATGCCGTAATTGTTGCAAATCAAAACAAAGAAGTGATTTACACAAATAGAGCATTTAAAAGATATTTTTGGGATTACAACGATTTTAAACGTTTTTCTCACAAGTTGAGCTACGATTTTTATCCATTTGATGCAGAAGATATGCAATCCTTCTTGCCAATGCACTATCTTTTTCAATCAAAAGAAGATTTTGATGCGTTTGTAAATTATCAAGATTCAAAAGGTGAATTTTCTTTTTATAATTTGTCAGCCTATAAACGCGGAATCTATACAATAATGATTTTCTCTGATGTAAGCGCAGAGGTTGAATTGGAACGAGTTAAGGCAGAAAAAGATAACCTTGTGAAGGAATGTAGTACTGCACTTAAAGAGGTTGATAGACTTAGGAAAATGGCGCAATCAACCCAAGCGCAAGCGGTTAAAATGACACTTATTAATAAAATTTCTAACATTATTAGAGTGTCAATAGACTCAGATAAAATTTTAAATTCGGCGCTTAAAGAATTGGCTACAATGTTTGGTGCTTATCGTGCTTATTACGCAAAAAACGACAAAGAAAAAGAACTTTTTGTAATTGAGCAGGCTTACGGCAAAAATAAAAAAGAATTTATTGGAAAAAATATCTCTTTTGGTGACAAAATTTTTCACGAACTTTCTGCTAAAAAGACAGTTTCTTCAATGGTTTTGAAGGAATTTAACGAGGCGGAAATGTTTGATGTTCCGACTATGCGCGTAATCTTGCCGATTTATCACGTAAACGACTTGTTGGGGGTGATTGTTCTTGTAAGTTATCAAAAACGTGAAATGGCTGAAGAAATTGATGTCCTAGAAAGTGTATCTGCTCAATTGGGTAATGCTGTAGCTCAAGCAAAATTGTATGAAGATAATGTTCGAACTCTTACAGAATTGCGCGATACTCAATTGCAACTTATAAATTCAGAAAAAATGGCATCTTTAGGTCAATTGGTGGCAGGTATAGCGCACGAAATTAACACACCGTTTGCCTCAATTAAATCAAATAACGCGATTATGAAAAAACTAATTCAAAAGTTAGAGGATGTTGATATTAAAGAGATGTTTAAAGAAATTAATGAAGTTGATAACGTCGCTGTTGCACGTGTTCACGACCTTGTAATCTCATTGAAAAAATTTGTTAGACTTGACGAGGCAGAACTTCAAGAGGCTGATATTAACAAAGAACTAGATTTGACTTTAACTCTAATCCGTCACGAAACTAAAAATAAAGCTGAAATCGTAAAATATTATGGCGAATTGCCGATGATAAAATGCTATCCAAATATGCTAAACCAAGTGTTTATGAATATTTTGCTTAATGCTTGTCATGCAATTGAAAAATATGGAAAAATCGAAATTTCGACAGCAGTTGAAAATAATGAATTGATTGTAAAAATAAAAGATTCGGGCAAAGGAATAAAACCAGAAAATTTAGGCAAAATTTTTAATGCAGGTTACACAACGAAAAGTGCGGGTGTTGGTACGGGGTTGGGATTGGCAATTTCGTCAAAAATTATAGACAAGCATCATGGCAAAATCCATGTGGCAAGTGAGTTTGGACATGGTAGTGAGTTTACAATTTCTATACCAATGGCTTAATAATTGTTTACACATTGTTTCTTATAAATATTGAATGTGTCAATTTTTAAATAAACAATTACTACAAATGTATGAAAAATTGTTTCAAATACAAGACAAAACTCAAAAAAAATGTTACTATAAAAATATAAAGTGTTAGGTTTACCCTTGCAAGATATGTGTAAGTGAAAAAGCAAGCACAGCATGCAATACACATGTTTATAGTTCTCTTAACAATAGTTAACAAATGCAAAATAAAAAGCAATTTTTTACAGAAAAATAACTTTAACATAATATCGGTACATTATTATATACGTCGGAGGCAATTTTTAATGACTATTAGCGTAAATAGCAAGAAAAAACAAGTTAAAAAAACATTTGAAGAATTAATTTCAGATTTGAAAACAAGTAACTCAGAAAAAGTTAGATATAATGCAGCAAGAGTTCTTGGTGAAATGGGCGAATCAAAAGCCGTAGAACCTTTGATTGATGTATTAAAAAATGATAAAAATGGTTCGGTTCGTTTATATGCAGCTCGTGCATTGGGCGAATTAGGTGATGAAAAAGCAACTATTCACTTGATTGAATCGTTACGTGAAGATAGAAATGTTGATGTAAGAGTTCGTGCAGCTCGTGCATTAGGCAGATTAGGTGGCGAAATCGTTGTAGAACCTTTGGTTGAAGCTTTAAACGATGAAAACCCTCAAGTTTGTATTACAGCAACAGAAGCTTTAATTGAAATTGGTGATGTTGCAACAGATGCTTTGATTGCATCGTTAGACCACGAAAAAGTTAATGTACGTTGTGATGCTACTCGTGCATTAGGCGAAATTGGTAATAAAAAAGCTGTTGATAAATTAATCAATATGTTATATGACGAATGGGTTAACGTAAGAATTTATGCAGTTACTTCATTGGGTAAATTGAATGATACAAAAGCAGTTCCTGCATTGATTGATGTTATGAAAAACCGTTCAGAAAACGAATTAGTTAGAGCTGGTGCAGCAGCAGCATTAGGTGTACTTCGTGATCAAAGAGCATTACTTCCATTAAGAGAATTGATTATGGAAGCTGATGAATTGGGCGAATTAGAAGATACAGCATTGAAATCATTTAAAAAGATTATGTCTGCAAACTGGCAACAAATTCCAGGTGCTCAATTACAAAAGAAACCTGTAGCATCATTTTAATTAAAATAATTGTGAGACAAAGAGAAAAAGACCTTGGGCATAAAGCCCAAGGTCTTTTTCTCTGTTAATCTAAGATTTTTATGCTCATACCATTTTGTTGGTCATAATTATTTTGGTGATAGTTGCCAAAACTATCGTAATATCCGCTTTGATATCCGTAAGGATTGTTTCCAAACGCACTGTTGTAAGAAGGAGTGTAGCCCGTCATTTGACCAGAGGAGAAGAAATTTTTAAACCTTCTCCATTTAGATAGGTTTTGATTGTAATATGGGCCATAATAACCAAATTGGTTATATTTCTTGTAATTATTTGGTGGTGGTGGCGGAAGATATTGTTGTTGCTTGTTTGGTGGTAGGTACCTGTCATAAGTGTTATTGTTGAATTTATAAGCTTGTTGAGGCGTAAATGGTGTGAAAGTTGAAAAAGTTGTTTGTGCATTTGCACAAAGAGCAAAACCTGTAATAAATAAAGTTAGAATGACGTTTTTTTTCATAAATATCTCCTTTAATAAAGGGATTTTAATCTAATTTAAAAAAATACACATTGCACGGGTGATTAGTTTAAGATAAACTATTTTTATGAACCAAT
>CAVFBQ010000155.1:0-2731 GCA_963620455.1 uncultured Eubacteriales bacterium | reverse complement strand
TAATAAGAGTTTTCAGCATCTTTCATTGAAAAGGAATACGAATCTTTGGATTCTTTAAAAATGCTTTTTTCAAGCTCATCCTCTTGCTCTTTACGCTTTTCTTCTTGCTTAAAATAGCCCAAGCTTCCAGCACCTCCATCTGAGGTTTTGTTAGTTTTAATACTTGGTGGGGTGTAATCATTTAAAGGATTTACATCAAAACTCATGGGA
Source organism: uncultured Eubacteriales bacterium (assembly GCA_963620455.1). Lineage (GTDB taxonomy): Bacteria > Cyanobacteriota > Vampirovibrionia > Gastranaerophilales > Gastranaerophilaceae > UBA6984. The sequence continues at coordinate 2,521 of CAVFBQ010000155.1, read as the reverse complement.
ATATCCTCCATACTAAAGATATTCCCATGTTAGCAATTTTTTAATCAGTTTTTATCCTGTATAAATATTAAAATTATTGTTCTTTATTTTCAATAGTTTCAGGAGCTTTAAAATCTTTGAAGTAAGTCATCAATGCACTAAAGATAAAAGTTACTGCAATAAAGCCCCAACCCGCAATCATCAAGTTTGAAAGCGGATAACCACCATAAGGTGTTTTAATATTTAAATATAAATAGCTCGCTGTAATTATTGCAAATACGATTGGGCAAAGGAATTTAATGCAGAAAATCCACGATTTTCCATATTTGAAATTACAACCTTCGTTAACTATTTCTAAAACTTTGTCAGCACCATAGAACCAACCTAAAGCAATTGTTTCAATTAACCCAATCATAATCAAGTTAAAATCATTCATAAAGTGATCAACTACATCGACCCAATATAGACCTGCATCTGTAACGTAAAGCATTGCAATTATACAGCCTACAATTGAGAAAAACAAAGTTGTTTTGACCTTTGAAGTTCCAAATTTATCTTTAAATGATGTAGCAACAGCAAGAACGATTGAAAATACTGAACCTAAAGCTAATAAGAACAGTATTACAAAGAATATTAAAGAAAAAGCTTTTACCGCTAACTCTCCACCAGGCATTGCCGCAATCGCTGTTGGATAAGTTACAAACGCAAACATTACCCCTGAATAACTCATTTCTGAAATTGGAGTATTTGTTACATGTGACAAATAACCCAAAGTTCCAAAACTTGCCATACCTGCTAAAAAGCTAACCAACGCGTCAGCCAAGGCAATAATTACACTATCTGAGGTAACAGGTGCATCTTTTTTCAAATAGCTACCATAAGCAACCATAATTGAAAACAAAATACTCAAAGAGAAAAATACTTGTCCATAAGCAGCAGCCCAAACACTTGGATCCAAGAGTTTTGACCAATCTGGAACTAAGTAATAATACAAACCTTGCATAGCCCCTGGAAGTGTAACAGCTCTAACTATCATAACAATTAAAAGGACTATTGGTACAGTTACAACGTAATTTAAAACTTTTGAAACCGAATCAACACCTTTTCTTATACATAACCAAATTACGAACCAACCGACAATCAATGCTGTAAACATCATCCAATTTATACCAACAATATCAAACATTCCGCTTGATACGTGTAAAGTGTCTTTTAAGAAAATATCAGTTGCGTTTTTATGCATCCAAGGAGATTTAAACGCCAAATATATATAATAAACAACCCACGCTAAAACTACTGAATAGTATGATGTGATACATGAGGCTGTTCCAACACCAAGCCAACCAATCCATTCAAACTTTGGATTCATTTTTTTTAAAGCCATTGGTGCACCTAATTGGAACTTTTTACCAATAGAAATTTCCATTGCTAAAAGTGGTATTCCCGCAGTTACAAGCGCTACAAAATACGGTATTAAAAATGCGCCACCACCGTTTTGATATACAATCCCTGGGAATCGCCAAAGATTACCTAAGCCAACCGCAGAGGCAATTGCAGCCATAATAAACGTAAATCGAGAGTTCCAAGCATCTCTTTTTTCCATATTCACCTCAAATTCTTCTACTATCATAATAATAGTAACATGAACATGAGGTTAAAATGCTTGATTTTATTATATCTTAATATTTGTTAACAAAAATTATACAAAAAATGAACATTTTTAATTCTAAATCGTTATACTAATGTAAAGGAAAAATATTATGAAAGAAAAATGTACAAAATACGAAAGTCTATTTACTTTTAGAGATGAAAAAGAACTAGAAGAACACATTAAAACTTGTCCTGATTGTCAATCAGAGCAAGAAAAAATGGATAAAGTTTCTAGTTTACTTCAAGAAGTAAAGCCATACTATATTCAAAAACGTCGAGAATCTTTCGGACGAATGAAAGTTGCTTGCATTCTAGGCTTGGGACTTTTTGTCGGTGTATTATTAGGACATTTCGCACAATATGTATTGCCAACAACAGTTTATAGCACATCAAGTTCAGATACAACAACCTCTAGCAGTTATAACGAATATGGTATGCCAGTAGACAGTTATGGACTTATAACGGTAAATTAATGGATATAAAAGAAATTATACAAACACATCAAAGTAATATAAAAAAAGTTATCAAACTAATTACCAAGGACGAAAATGAAGATATTGAACAAGAAGTCTACATTAAAGCGTGGCAAAAGTCTGATAAATACAAAGAGCAAGGCAAGCTAACTGGCTGGCTTGGTACAATTGCGAAAAATTTATCAAAAGATTATTTAAAATCTTCAACAAAAAAATTACAAGACAACACAATCTCTGATGAAAATCAAGAATATAACTTACTGAATGAAAAGGAAAATCCGGAATCCGTATTCATTCAAAAGCAAAGACAAAAAAGAATAGTCAAAGCAATTAATTCATTAAAGCCAAAATTAAAAGAAGTCGTTATGATGTACGAAATTGATGGGCTAAACTATGAATACATTGCCAAAGAGCTTAAT
>CAVFBQ010000154.1:0-6697 GCA_963620455.1 uncultured Eubacteriales bacterium | reverse complement strand
GGATTATGTATCTAGCAGCTCCTGGGATATTTGCATTGACTGCAACTTCAATTTCGGCATTTGGGGTTGATGTCTTTTCAAGTATTTCAAAATATTTATTTGTAATTTTTGCAGGTTTAGCTATTCAGCTATTTGTAGTTTATCCTGTATTTTTACATATTGTTTCAAAAGTTCCTGTATTAAAACTTTATGCAGCAATGACAGAAGCAATGATGGTTGCATTCGGTACAGCAAGTTCTTCGGCAACATTACCTTTAACAATTGCTTGTTGCGAAAAACGAGGAATTTCACATAAAATTTCAAGTTTCGTATTACCTTTAGGCGCAACACTTAACATGGACGGTACAGCCCTAGCTCAAACAGTTGCTGTCATCTTCTTAGCTCAAGCTTATGGTGTAACCTTAACTCCGTTCTTGTTAGTTCAAATTTGTATTCTAACAATCGTTGCTTCAAGCACATGCGCAGGTATTCCAGGAACAGGTCTTATCACAATTGTTTTAGTTCTTAACGGAATGGGCTTGACTCCAGAACAATTAATCGCAGGGTTTGCATTGTTATTCACAATCGACAGATTTACAGAAATGGCTAGAACAATGATTAATGTAACCTCTGATGCGGTTGTAGCTGCTGCAATTGCGGATAACGAAAACGAAATTAATTATGACCTGTTAAACAATTCAGGTGCTTACAATGAAATCATCTAATCGAGAATTAGGCAACTATGGCGAAGATTTGGCATGCCAATTTTTAGAGAAAAACGGTTATAAAATTATTGAGCGAAACAAAAGTTTTTCTCGATTTTGTGAAATAGATATTATTGCTCAAATTAAAAATACACTCGTGTTTGTTGAAGTAAAAACGCGCAAAACAAACTCTTTTGGCTCGCCACTTGAAGCAATTACAAAAACAAAATATAAGCACATTAGACAAGGCGCTTTGATCTATTTAAGCGAAAATAAAGACAATTTTTTTTCAAACTTTCGTATTGATGCCATTGGAATAACTCTAGAACCGAAAGTTGAAATTAAACATTTGCAAAATATATGAAACAAATTTATACGACATTATAATTATTTAACAAAGTGTGGATAATTTTCTTCGTAGAATTTATCAAATTCATCATTCAAAATAGCTTTTCTGCAAGATTTTGCAAAATCAATTAAGAATTTGATATTGTGAATAGACATCAATGCCGCAGCTGTAGCCTCTTGGCATCTAAACAAGTGTCTAATATAAGCTCTTGAGTGATTTTTACAAGCATAACAATCACACGCAGAATCCAACGGTGCGGGGTCTGTTTGGAATTGTAGATTTTTAATACATCTTTTTCCATCATGAGTGAAGAACGAGCCATGTCTTGCATTTCTTGTCGGTAAAACACAGTCAAACATGTCAATTCCACGTTTGATACCGTCCAACAAATCCTCTGGAGTTCCTACCCCCATTAAATATCTTGGTTTATGGGCAGGTAATAATGGAGCAGTAAATTCAGTAAAGTGATTCATTGTTTCTTTGTCTTCACCAACAGATAAACCGCCAATTGCGTAACCAACCGCATCATAAGATGAAATTACGTTTGTGCTTTCACGTCTTAAATCATCAAAGAAAGCCCCTTGAACAATTGGGAACAAGGCTTGACGAGGATTAGTTTTAGCTTTAAAACATCTTTCTAACCAACGGTGAGTTTGTTCCATAGCCTTTTTAGCCTCTTGATAAGTACAAGGAAATGGCGAGCAAACATCAAATGCCATCATAATATCTGCACCAATATCTTCTTGAATTTCCATTGAAATTTCTGGTGAAATAAAATGTTCTTTACCATCTTTAGGGTCTCGGAACTTAACACCATCTTCAGTAATCCTTCTTAAATCAGCAAGAGAGAAAACTTGAAAACCTCCAGAATCCGTTAAAACAGGTTTGTGCCAATTCATCCAACCATGAATTCCCCCAAACTGTCTAATTAATTTTGAACCTGCGCGCAAATATAAGTGGTAAGAATTTGCCAAAATAATTTGCGCGCCCGTATGTTCAATGTCATGATTTGTAAGCATTTTTACAGACGAATTAGTACCAACAGGCATGAAAATAGGTGTTTCAATATCACCATGAGGAGTATGTAAAACACCTGCTCTTGCGCCTGTATTTTTGTCTACATGGACTAAATCGTAACTAAAATACTTATTGCAACCCATCTAACACAACTTCCATCATTGTTTTCCAGTTAGTGCAAAGTTCTTTTTCTACATCAAAGTAAATTCTCATTTCTCTTTCAGCAGAAGTAACTGAGTCAGAAGCATGAATACAATTGCATTTCATCAATGGAGAATAATCAGCTCTGATAGAACCAACGTCAGCCTTATCAGGGTTTGTTGCACCAACAATGTGTCTAATTTCTTCAATAGCATCAATTCCTTCAACAACCATTGCAACAATTGGAGCTGAAGTAATAAATTGAATTAAACCATCATAAAAAGGTTTGCCAACATGCTCTGCATAGTGTGCTGCTGCTTGTTCAGGAGTAACTTCTAACATTTTCATAGCAAGGATTTTAAAACCTTTTTCTTCAAAGCGAGTAATAATCTTACCAATTAAACCTCTTTGAACTGCATCAGGCTTTAATGCTACAAATGTTCTTTCAATATTCATTTTAATATCCTCTCAAAATTTTGATACCTTATTTATTAGAACACAAATATAACTTTTTTAAAAGACCAAAGAGAAATTCCGACATGCATGTTACAGATTTCGTTACAACTTGCAATTACAACACGGTTGTTCTAAAATATTTTATTATGAATATATTAGAAAAGAGTACAAAAACATTAGAATTTGACAAAATTTTAGAAAGATTGGCAACTTTTGCAAGGACAAAACAAAGTCAAGAGTTGTGCCTTAATCTTCAATTAGAAACAAACTACGATAGAATTCAAGATGCTATCAATTACACAAAAGAAGCTAAAATTCTTATTGATAAACTTCAAGAATTGCCTATTGACCATTTGACATATTTGTCTGCAATTACATCAGAGCAACTTAACAGCTACCTAACAGAAAGAGAACTTCTAAGTTTAGCCAAGAGTTTGCGTTCTGCTCGTTTAGTTAAAAACTTTATGAGAGAAAACACCACAGGCGATATGCTATTAAGCAAGTTGGCAATGCAAATCTGCCCTAACAAAGATTTAGAAGATAAAATATTCGCTAAATTTGACGATGCAGATAACCTCAAAAAAGATGCAACAGACACTCTTTCTGGTTTGTATTCATCTTTGAAAGATGCAGAAAGAGATATTAAGGCTAAAATTAATGAATTATTGAATTCATCAGAATTTGCACAATACTTGCAAGAGCCAATTTATACAATCCGCGACAACAGAATTGTATTCCCTATTATGGCAAGTGCAAAAAGCCGTATTTCAGGTATTACACACGATGTTTCAGCAACAAACAAAACAGCTTACATTGAGCCTGCTCAATTGGTTGCTATGAACAACAAAATTAGAGAATTAAAAGTTAAAATCCATGACGAAATAGTTAAAATTTTGGTTGACTTAACTCGAAGTGTAAAAGCTTCTTACGGTTCATTCCAAACAAACGAAAGAGTTTTAGGAGAACTTGATTTTCACTTTGCAAAAGCTAGATACGCAGTAAAAATGCACGCTGAGCTACCAGAATTAACAAAAGACAGAATTCTTAAATTGGAAGGTATAAAACACCCCTTGCTACTTTCAAGAATCCCTGACATTGTAAAAAATGACTTTTCTTTGGGCGATGGATACACTTCATTAATTATCACAGGATCAAACACTGGTGGTAAAACAGTTACATTAAAAACAGTCGGCTTATTTGTCTTAATGACTAGAGCTGGTATGTTCTTACCTTGCGACAGCGCAAAACTTTACCCATTCACTAAGGTTTTGGCTGACATTGGTGATGAACAAGATATCATGCAAAATTTATCAACATTCTCCTCACACATGAATAATATTATTAGTATCCTAAAAGAAGCAGATAAAGACACTCTTGTTTTACTTGATGAAATTTGTGCTGGTACAGACCCTCAAGAGGGTGCTTCTCTTGCAGAGGTAATTCTTGATGATATCGCAACAAAAGGTGTATTAAGCGTTATTACAACCCACTTTGGGGAATTGAAATCATTAGAATATTCAAACGCTAAATTCAAAAATGCTTGCGTAGAATTTGACAAAGAAACTCTACAACCTACATACAAATTAACAATTGGTATCCCTGGAGCAAGCAATGCAATATTTATTGCAGGAAACTTAGGTTTAGACTCTGAACTTGTTGAAAGAGCAAAAACAACTCTTCACATTCAACGTGACCCATCTGCGGTAATTATTGAAAAATTACAAGAAACACAACAAAAATTGACTAAAAACTTGCAAGATGTTGAAATGTTGAAAATTACATCTCAAAAAGCACAAGATGAATATGAAAACAAATTGGCAGAACTTCGCAGAGATAAACGTAAAACTATCAAAGCTATTGAAAGTAAATTTTCGGAAGAGTTCGACAACGTTCGCTTAGAAATCAAAGACATTATGAGCGAACTTAGAAAAGATAAGTCTGAAAAGGTTGCAAGACGTTCTTACACAAGATTGTCTTACCTTGAAAACGACTTGAAAGACCAAATTGATAACGCAATGGATAAACAAACTTACGATGAATTAATTTGGGATTCAATCAAAGTCGGCGATACTGTAATGATTAAGGAATTAAACCAACCTGTAACAGTTGTTTCCCTTCCTGACAAAAATAACAACTTAACAGTACAAATGGGCTTAATCAAAACAAAAATCAGCAAAGACCAAGTTGCAAAACTTGATAAGTCCTTAACTAAGAAACCTCAATTGAAACTGCGACCATTAGAATCATTTGAATTAAAAAGAAGTGGCATGTCTAATACTCTTGATTTAAGAGGCTACAAGGTAGATGAAGCTTTGGATTCAGTTGAAGCATACTTAGACAAAGCTAGTTTAGCTAATTTAACACCCGTATACATCGTTCATGGTCATGGGACAGGTGCATTAAGAAACTACATTAGAGATTACGTATCAACATCACCTTATGTATCTAAATACAGACCTGGTGAACCAGCAGAAGGCGGTGACGGTGTTACAGTTATCGATTTAAATTAATTAAAATGTAACAATATCGACATAAAGCACTCGTTTTTCGAGTGCTTTTGTTTTATAATCGGGGAGTAAATGGTCTTTTATTATATAGAATAAACACGGAGTAGTTATGTCAGAAAAACAAAATTATTCAGACGTAGAGTTTGAAGCCTTATTAGGCAATTATGATTACAATTTTAAAAAAGGTGATTTGGTAAAAGGTAGAATTTGCGGTTACGATTCAGATGGCGCAATCGTTGATATTGGTGCAAAAACTTCTGCATCAGTTTCAACAAAAGAAGCTTTACAAGACAAATCACAAGTTTTATCTTCTGTTCTTGAAAAAGGTAATGAATACGAATTTTTAATCATTTCAGACGAGGATTCAGAAGGCAAAATGGCTTTATCTTATGTAAAAGTTCAACAAGCTTATACAATGAAAGAATTGGAAAAATTAAAAGAAGCTAATGAAACAATTTTAGGTGAAATTAGTTCAATTGTTAGAGGTGGTTTAATAGTTGATATCCTTGGTATCAAAGGTTTTGTGCCTTCTAGCCAATTACGAAATAAAGAACAAGATTACAAAGTTAGCGACAAGATTGAACTAAAAATATTAACTCTTGATAGTCAACAAAACAATTTCATTTTATCTAATAAAAAGGTATATTCAGAAGTTAGCGAAGAAGAAAAGAAAAACTTATTCGCTCAAATTGAAGTTGGTCAAGTTGTAAAAGGCGATGTTGTTAGAATCACTGACTTCGGCGCATTCGTTGATATCGGTGGCGTTGACGGCTTGTTACCTTTATCTCAAATTTCTTGGAAGTGGATTGACCACCCATCGGATAGACTTTCTATCGGTGAAAAAATTGAAGTTGAAATTATCAGCATAGACCAAGAAAAACAAAGAGTTTCATTAAGCCTTAAAAACTTAGAAGCAGATCCTTGGATTGAAGCTGAAAAAGAAATTAAAGAAGGCGAATTGAGAGAAGGCATTATCACAAGAATTAAACCATTCGGCGCTTTTGTTGAAATCTACCCTGGAGTAGAAGCATTACTTCCTCAAAGCGAATTAATGGATTATCAGAGCCAAAAGAACATTCTTGCAAAAGTTGGCGAAAAAATAGAAACTTATGTTTTGAAATTTAACCCACAAGATAAACGGATTGCACTAAGTGTTACACAACCTGAATTGGCTACTGTTTAAACACAGATAAAATCTTTTTCAATGCTTTTGGACAAAGACCAATAATATTTTCAAAACTGCCACCAATGTTTTTAACGAAACCTTGTGGCAGTTCTTGTATTCCATAAGAACCTGCTTTATCAAGAGGATTAAATTTTTCTATGTAATCGTTAATCATATAGTCAGAAAGCTCGTTAAAAGTCACATAACTTGTCGTAGAATTAATTTTCTTACGCATATTAGGAGTTTCAATAGCACAAATTGATGTTACAACAAAATGCTCCTTGTTTGACAAAGCCTTTAACATCATATAGGCTTCCTCTTTGTCTTTAGGTTTGCCTAAAATTTGATTATTTAAAACTACAATTGTGTCAGCTCCGAC
>CAVFBQ010000153.1:0-4835 GCA_963620455.1 uncultured Eubacteriales bacterium | reverse complement strand
ATTTATACGAAAATGACCCACAAGGTAACAGAATTGTTGATTATAAAATTACAGACAAAAACGGAAAAGTTCTTTTGGACAAAAGTCAAACTTTTGAAGAAATTAATGAAAACAAATTTATTTCTTCAAAAAATGATGATAAATATGAAATTAACGTGAACGAAAACGAAATTTCAGTTAAAAGTTTGCAAGATAAAAACAAAAAAGCAAAATTTACAGCAAAGGATAACTTTATCGGCGATAAAAAACAGTTACTTTCAACATTAAAACAGTTTCCAGGTGAAGAATTAATTAAACTTGGTGAAACAGTTGACTTTTTAGAAAGTATAAACGACCCGTTGGATTCTTATTATAATGGTTCTTGCCGTTCAATTTCAACAGGTGCGGACGAATTTTTATTCTTGCACGAATTGGGTCATGCGAGAGATTACAGAGATGTTGATGATGATTTGAAAAATATTGAAGAATCAATGAAAAAATCTCTTACAATGGACAAAGATGTAAATAAAGCGTTTGAAGAAGAAAAACAGGCGTTCTTTAAAGTATATCCAGATACACAAAGAGAACACATGGATTACTTTATGAATACACTAAACCACTACGGCGGTGAAACAGGTGGTTTGAGCGAAACAATTGCAGAATCAAATGCACTTTTGTCAGAAGGTAAATCTTATGAACCATTGGCAATTCGTTCTCAATATTTACAACAAAACTTCCCACGCACAATAGCGGTTTTAGAAACAAAATTGAGTAAATGATTTTTTACATAGTAAAAAGCGATGCCCAATGTAGACATTAGACATCACTTTAACTCTGTAATCAGGATACGATAGTTGGTAGCTATCGCCCTATATATATTACATCGTATTTTTTATAAAACTCAAGTGAAATATTTTTCTGCTGGCATGTAAACTTTTGTAAAAATTTTAAGTTTTATTGCTATTTGAATAGCAAATAAAATTTTTACGGAATTTCATGCTATAGTAGGAATACAGGTTCTCTTAATAAAAAATTAATTAGGAAAAGAAGGAATAATAAGAAAATGTCAGACATGAATGTTCAAAACTTAACTCAAGTCAATGCTCCAAAGTTAAGACCATCAAAAAAAGCAGAAAAAACTAAATTACCAGAACAAGCTCCAGATAGCTTTAAAAAAGCTGATTTTAACGTGGATAACGCTATGGAAACTTTGAAATCTACAAAAGTTCAAAAAGGTAAAATTAGTGTTCCAAAATTTGGACCCAAAGAGTTAGTTAATTTGAAAATGATTTTGAAAGAATCTCCAGATAAATGGAATGCAGTTCAAACACTTGCTGCAACTCCTCACGTTAAAGGTAAAACAGTTTCTCAATTAGCTACTAAAAAAACAGATGTTCTAAATGCAATGGTTCCATTTGCTAAAGAACCTGGTGCTAAAGTTGATAAAGGTAAATATACTCACAAAGATTTAATGTTAATGGCAGATAATTGCAACGCAGAACAACTTAACGCTGCAAAACCTTTAATTAAAACTCAATTATCAGGTGAAAACGTAGCTGTTATGGCCTTAACTCCAGCATTAGAAGGTAAATTAGATAAAGCTGCTTCTAAAGTTATGGATATGGAAAAAGCTATGGGCAAAAACTTACACGAAGTTGCATTTGACGGAAACGTTTATGATACAAATTCTTTCGTAATCAAGGCTTCAACTAAAAATAACGAATTAAATACTGAAATGTTAGACAAAGACTTAAATCGTCAAGCTATCGAAAATATGTCCTTATATCAATCAGGTAGCAAAGTTTACCAAATTAAAAAAGTAAACGATTTAAGAAATAACACTACTTCAAAAGTTAGATTAGAAATTGATGATCAAGGCTATCCAACAGCAACTCACGAAGTTAGAGTTATCAAGAACAAAGCTGGCAAAGTTGTAAGAAAAGAATACACAGCTCCATCTGATGTTAAAGGTGTGTTTGATATTGTTTACGAAGATGCTAAAGGTAACAAAACTCAAGTAAGTGAAGGTCATTACGATAAGAAAACTGGTATTACAACAGTTAAGAAGAATATGACATCTTTAAATGGTACAAAAACAACTTACTCTTATGAAGATGACCCTAATGGTAACAGAATCGTTGATTACAAAATTACAGATAAAAATGGTAAAGTTTTATTAGACAAATCTTCTACATTTGAAGTTGTTGATGACAATCACTTCATCTCAACTAGAAATAACGAAAAATATGATATTAAAGTTGATGAGCATGACATCAATGTTGTAGATATGAATAATCCAAAACGTCAAGCTAGAATTTCAATTGATAACCAAATCAAAGGCAATAAAGAAAAGATTATGAAATCTTTAAAAGCTATGCCTGGTGAAGAATTATTCAAAGTTGCACAAACAACTAAAAAATTAGTTGGTAACAAAGATGTTCTTGAATCATACTATGACCCAACAGATAAATCTATTCACTCTGGTGAAAACTTATTCGTAATTTTACACGAATTAGGTCACGCAAGAGATTACAGAGATGTTGATGGTTCTAGTGATGATGCTTATGCAGATACAGTTGACATGGCAATTCAAGAAGACTCAGAAGTTCAAAAAGTTTACGACAAAGAAAGAAAAGCCTTCAACAAAGCGTTCCCTGATACACAACGTGACCACGTTGACTACTTTATCAACAAAGTTACTCACTACGGTGGTGAATTAGGTGGTTTAGGTGAAACAATTGCAGAATCAAACGCATTATTAACAACACCTAAAACACACGAATTATTAGCAATTCGTTCTCAATATTTACAACAATACTTCCCTGAAACAATTGCTAAATTAAGCGAAAAATTAAGTGAAGAAATCGCGTAAGTTAATTAATATAAAAAGAAAAGACAATTGCCAAACTCGGTAATTGTCTTTTTTTATGATAAAATTTATTATAATTTTGCAGTAAAATATATGTGAAATAAGGAGTAAAATTATGGAAAACCAAGAAAATAACAAATGTAGCAAAAAAGAAAAATGTTTAAAATTCTTTTTAATCTTTATCGGAACAATTATCGGTGCATTTTTAGCATTCTATTTTGCAGTAGATATGACTTTTAAAATAATGCTAAGCCCTGAATATCACATGCGCAGAGCAGATAAAATGATTGAACAAATGGATAAACAATTTGCTCGTGATATGCGTAGAATGGATAAAGATATTATGGTTATCGGAAAAGAAATGCCAAATCCTGTTACTATTTTTGAAGAAGAAGATGGTTATAAAGTTGTGATTGCACTAAAACCTTTTGGAAATACAGCAAAAAATATTGAAATTAATGTTGAAAATGGTAATTTGTTAAAAATTAATGCTCATAGAGATGTTAAAAAAGGCGATAAAGAAAATATGATGAGTATGCAACAATCATTTTTATTAGAAGATAAAGTTGATTTTAGCAAAATGACAAAAAACGAAGAAAAAGGCAAAATGATTATTAATTTGCCTTATGAAAATAAAGATTAATTAATATTAATAAAAGTTAACAAACGTGCTACAATCTTGTCAATTCATGGTTGTAGCATGTTTTTATATATATGTGTAGTAAAAAACTTTTTGTGTGAAAGGAATTATAAAATGTCATCATTAGTAAGCTCACAACCATTACCAAGAGTATCAATAGGAACATGTGATGGTGGTGGACTAACAGCAAGACCAGCAATGCCAAGAGGTGCAATGTCATTTATGGGTAATACAGGTGATGTTAAAGATGATGCTGGAACAGGAGCATCTGCTCAAACAGGTGCTATTAGTAAGAAAACAGGTATCATCAGTGCAGCAGTGTTGTTAATTGGTGGTGCTTTGTTGGGATATGGTCATAAAGACCAAATTTCAAAAGGCTTAAATACAATGAAAAGTTCTGTTGAGAAGTTCTTTTCAAAAGGTGAACCTGCAAAATGGCTTGAAGCAGGAAAAAATTTCTTAGCAAAGGCAAAAGATATGATTTTTGCAAAAGCTTAAAAAGGATTTTATAGATAAGGAAAAGGAATAAAAATGGTATCAGGTGGCAGAAATGCCACCTTTTTATTAATTAAAACGTCACGTAATCATCAGGATTTTGAAACTTAAGGTTTGAAATTTTTTCATCAAATGCCTGATTTTCACCTATTATGCAAGGAATATCATGTTTGTTAAAGAAATTTTGATAGTTTTCAAAATTTTGTGCATAGTGTTTGTTGAAATTAGAGTAATCAATTTTATTAATATGTGGAATGTGGTAAAATTCCACTAATTCTTTTATTCTCAAATCTTTTACAAAAACACAAGCAGGAATATTGTTTAATATAGCAGTAATGTTTCCGTGTATTCTGCCACCAAAAGAAAAGTTAAAATGGTTATCTCTTAAATAATTAAACCAAACAGGAATATATAAAAATATTTTATTTATGTTGAACTTTATAACTTAACTAATTTTGAGCAGGTAAGTTACACTCTTGTGTTTAATTTTTAAATTTCTAAGACTTGTATAAGTCATTAGAAATTCCTTGTTTTATAGCAATATATTTTTGATTAACAAATTTAGTTTTAATGAAATCAACTGAATCTAGATTAACACCTTTAATAGTTCCGTCATCTTCAACACCTAAAAGCAAGATACCACCATCAGTATTCAAAAAAGCACAAATAGTCTCGAACGCATCATTAGGAAAATCGTTTTTTGCTTTCTTAAATTCTATATGCTGATTTTCTCCACCAGCGATATATTTCTTAATTTGTTCAATCATAAAATTATTATACCTTATTTTTTAAAATTTTGATTAAAGTTTTAATATCATCTCTTATTTTAATAATGAAACATAAAAATTATAC
>CAVFBQ010000152.1:0-14136 GCA_963620455.1 uncultured Eubacteriales bacterium | reverse complement strand
GACCTGAAAATACTGGATATTGGCTCAAAAAACTGGTTTTACGCAAGAGGTGAATATATCTATTTTAAAAATGCTTGTCATCACTTAGAAATGACTGGCGTGGAGCTTGATGCCTACAGGCTTTGCTGGAATTTATATTCAAGAAAAGAAATTGCAAAATATAACATAAAATATCTTCCATTTACGAATTATATAGCAGAAAATTTCATGAATACAAATGGATGTTATGACTATATAACGTGGTTTTTACCGTTCGTTGGTGAATTTCAACATAAGCAATGGGGACTTCCGATGAAATACTTTAACCCTGCTCAAATGCTTATGCACGCTAAAGATTGTCTAAATGAAGGTGGCAGTATGTTTATAGTAAATCAAGGAGAGTCAGAATACTGGCTACAAAAGCTTTTATGCCAAGATTTAGGGCTAAAATATCAAGAAATAGGACTTATCAGGAGTGATTTTTATCAATATAAATATCCAAGATATGCTTTAATAGTGCATTAGAGTGTGCTATAATGTAAGAAAAAGGAAGGGTTATGAAAAGAAATATTTTAATAATTTTAATTTGTCTTGTATTAACGTCTAGTTGCGCAATTGCAGCAAAGTACAAGGTTACAACCTCAGGTACAGTAAAGAATAAAGGCAAAGTCATTTCGCCAACACAAAGCACAACAACGAATTACTACAATGTATATACACCTCAAAATTACATTAACAATAATCAGGTAAATGTTGGCCAAATTCCAGTCATAGAGCTAGTTATGGACTATTCAGGAAGTATGTCAAACTGGATTAAGGAGGCAAAACGTGCCATGTCAAGCATTATGAGCCAAATACCAAGCACAACAGCAGTTGGTTTTAGAGTTTTCGGGCATGACTCAAATGGTTCAAATCCAGCCAATGGCGGGGCTTTAGCAGATGTTAAAAAGATAGTTAAAAAGAACGGAAAATATGTTGCTATAACCGAGAATTTCATTGGAAATACTAGTGGTTCGTGCTCTGCAACTCGTCAAGTTGCAGGTGTAACAATGGCTAACACAAATTCAATCCTTAACGGTATGAACTCTGTTGGCATTGGAGGTGCTACACCGCTAGTATATGGCTTAGATAGAGCAATTTACCAAGATTTTGCATCAATTTCGCGAAATACGCCCAAAAAGGTTGTCCTTATTACCGATGGTGGCGAAAACTGTGGCGGAGATCCTTGTGCATTTGCACAAAGCCTAATGTCAAAGCGCCAAGACGTACATATAGACGTTATTTTAGTTGGTGGAAGTTCCAGCAAACTTGCATGTTTAGCTCAAACAACTGGTGGAAAATTCTACACTGTTAAAAATTTGTCTAATTTCTCTACAATTATGCAACAGTCAATGACAACTCCAGCTTCAGACACTAAGCAACAAAATAATCAAAACAAACAATACTACGAATTTATCAAGTAGTAGCAAAAATCAAGTTCCAAAAGAGATACAGGCAAGTCCAATGTCTGTATTTCTTTGTCTTACTATCACTTTCCAAAATCACTCGCGCAAACCTTCAATTATATTGTTTTGCAGGTATGCTTGTCCGTTTTAAAACGGACAAATTTTGATTTACAAGGTGATATAATGTATTTGTTAAATTTTAAAATGTTAAAGAGGTGTTTTATGATTATTAAACTTGAAAACAATGCAACTCTAAATCAAGTTCAAAGTTCCAAAAGTTTTTTCATACGGAACTAGTTTCACTGTAAAATAAAATATTTTAGTACAAATAAACTTCATAGTTGTTGGAATACATACGAACCTTCAAGTGCAAGGTTTCGCTCTTATATCCTTTTGGCGGAGCGCTAAAAGTTGGAGTTTGCATTACAGCATTATAAACAACATCATTCAAACTGTCATTGTCAGATTGTATTGCAAAACTTCTATTAATTAGACGACCTGAGGCATCAACTTTAAATGCAATGACACACTCACCATCACCAACTATTTTTGTAAAGTCCATTCTTGAAGCCATACGGTTTTGTAATGCGGTTTTGTAATTAGTCACTTCTTGTTTCAGCTGCATTGAAGTTTGAGCTTGTGACAGAGATTGTTTTACAGTTTGGTTTTGAGTTGTCTTTGGTTGCGCCTGTTTTTGTTGTGTAGTTGTTTGTGAAGTTTGTTTTTGCGCTGTTTGAGTTTGAGTTTTTTGTTTATTTTGTCGGCTTTCTGTTTGTTTTTTAGCATCAGGCATTAAAACATCTTTAGACAAATTAAGAGGTTCAGATTCTGCTTGCTGAGTTGGCTTTTCTTCCTCCTTCTTATGTTCAAATGAAGCTGTCGGAGGTGTACTATTCCATAAATTATCAATATCAGGGATATTCAATTTTTGAGTTTGGTTTGAGGTTTCGGTTATTCTTTCTCCTTCCTCTTTAATCAAGGAATTACCTACAAATAGCACAACTAAAATTGAAAGTATTACGCATACGCAAAAAATTATTGTAGAAATTGGGTCAAAGAACTGTTTTAGACGTGAATAATCATATTGAACTATCTTTTGAGCTTCCGTCTTTTTAGGGATTTCTACTTTTTGTTCTGTTTTTTCAGGTTTAACCTCATTTTTTTTAGGTTTCACTTCTTCAACCTTTTCAACCTCTTTATTAAGTTTTGTAACATTTGTAACATCATTTTTAGGTGCGGGTGGTTCTGGCACAATTTCTTCAAAAGTATCGTTACCGCAGTCGCAGTAATCAGGTTTTGTTTCGTATTCAGTACCACATTCTTTGCATTTATACATAAATATTACCTTTATTTTCTAATTTTTTCGTAGTCGTTAAAATCTTGCGGAGTGCTATATTTTTGATAATTAGACACCTTCAATTTACCGTCAAATTCAACCTTTAAGCGTTCTGAGCCCTCAGGAAAATTTAAGATACTCTTACCTTGATAACTTCTAATAACAGGGGCAAATCGTTCAATTGCAAGAGGTGTATATGCTGGATTTTGCGACCAAACATGAACATTTGAAACGTGACCAAATTTATCTACATTAAAAGTAAACCTAAAGACTGTTCCAAGTTCTATTGGAGGAATATTTACGTCACGCATAATTTGATTTTGAAGGTTTGAGCGCCAAATATTCCATGCAATTTCCTCCTCAGTTTGAGTCATTTTTTTCGGTTGAGTTTGCTTTATTTGTTTTATTTCAGCCTTTTTCGGTGTTGTTTTATTTTGCACTTGCTTTGTTTGAGGTGAAGTTTGTTTTTTAGTTTGAATTGTTGTTTTGGGTTGTTCAACTTTTGTGTTTTGTGTATTTTGAACGGTATTTACGACATCTTCGACTTTTTTGCGTTGTTGAGGATGAGAGGTAACTGTTGGAATAGATTTTTCAACAGTCGTTTCAACTTTAGGTTCAACAATTGTGTAGTCAGAATTATACACTAACACAGAAGTATGCATCTTCGGCTTTGTGCAGAAGATACATATTGTGCTTATAATTGCTAAACCAAGCAATATTTTAAAAAATAAACTATAGTTCATTAATCCCTATCAACTTTTGCTAATAATTCATCACAAGCAAAACATTCAAATTTTGTGTTGCTCAACATATAAGTTTCTGCAATCAAAATGGCAGTAGGAACTAAAGCTCCTAATAAACTTATAGTCATACCCCATAAGTCGCTACCCCATTCTTGCATAAAATAAGAAACGTTCATTGTAAATTCAATAACAATGATTGTAATACCGATTGCGAAAGAACGGCGAACATCTACTTCTAATTTTTTCACACCAGCAAGACCGTAAATTTCAACACCGTGTTGTAGGTAATTGCTAAATCCGTCTTGTTTCAATACGTTTGAACCTTGAATTTTTCTGATACAAGTGAAAGCATTAACAAAAGCAAAAAATGCAAACACAATCATAACAGAAGCTAGAGCTAAGAATATAGGGCTAAGTCTTAAACCTGAAATTCTAATCCAGCCAGCAGCTTCAGGGAAACACATTGCTAAAGTATTTGAAACACCATAAGCCAAGAATGGCGCTGTACAAATACCTAAAATGATTTCACCAACTGATTCAATTTGAAGTGTAAATAGGGTATCACCAATTTTCTTCAATTTTGAATTGCTCAAATTGTTTACAAATCTTTCAATCCATTGTTGATATTCTTTGACAACGTGTTCAAAATCTGGTCTATATTCGTATCTATCCAAGTCCATTCTTGTCATTGTGCTATTGTGTTTGAAGTATCCGCAAGCAACAGTCAAAATTACAGTCGTTGCAACAAAGAACAAGGACATCAATACTGCAAAGAAGGGTAATTGGTTTGATGTCATATAGTATAATGTATTAATCAAATAAACTACAACGAAGAATACTCCTGAAGTAACAGCCATAAATTTTTCTGCGATTTTTGTTGTAACTGAGCCTTCACCGATTTTGTTTTGCAAGAATAAGAACATACCTTGTTTTGCCATCAAGCCAACGCCGTAGATTACAACCATAAATAAGAAAATAGCTTTCATATTTGTAGGCATTTGGATTACATTTGCCGAATCTTTAAGAGGTAAACCCATAATATAGTTTGAAAGTCCAAAGGCACAAACTAAAGAGGCAAACAACATAGCAAAATGTAGTACAATACCTGTTTTTGAGTTCATTGATAATTTATTTTTTAAGTTATTCATTTCTGCTGAAACTTCTTTTGTAATAGCAATTCTAGCATCTTCAATTTCAGCTTTTCTTTTTTCAATTTTTAACCTTACACTAGCATTGACCTCGTTGCCGTACAATTCTTTAATATCTGTTTCAGTCAAAGTTTCTTGAGCCAAGTTTCTTGAAACAGTTTCACCTATAACCTTGATTGTGATAAATTCGTCAGTACCGTCAATCATAACCTTGCATACTTTTTCAACTTCTAATCTTGCAGGAAGGGGTTTTCCTTTAAACAAGAATTTTGTGTTGTTAAACTGGTTCAAAAGCGTACATTTGTTTCCTTTTGGATCATATTGAACAGCTAACATACAATCAAAATCAACATCTAATTTAAAATCAAAACCATCTTTTGAGCAGATGTTAACTAATTCTTTATCAGAAAATGTTCTTTCTGAATTTTTTGTAATTATAGTAAAAGCCATTTGTTTCTCCTATCTACCAATTGCCTCTAAAAATCTTCTATTTGCTTTATCCACATTTTGTTCGTTTGCAATAATCAATTTTGTTTCGCCCAAAACAGGATTTAATTTTGTTTTAACCAAGTCTAATTTTTCAGGGTGCGCAAATACAAACATCATAGCGATATCTGGAGCATATTTTTGAACGTTTTTAACGTTATCAGGAAGAGTATCCCAGTTAACTTGTTTTGCTACATCTCCTTCGTTCTCTAAATCACCAACGACAACAACTGCAGGAACATAGCCTTCTTTTTTCATTGTTAAACAGTGGTCAAAAGCTTTTTTAAGAGCTTCACCATAAGCTGTTCCATAATCCTTGTTATCCAATTGAGTGAATGTTTCAAGAGCTTTTCTGATACCCATTGTATCACTTGGAGAACCTTCATAAATTAGGTATGATTTTTCAGACACCTTCAAAATTTTAACTGCATCTTCTGGGTCTAAAATTGAGCAAAGTGACTTGATGTACTTAATTTCAGTTGGTAACATTTGTTGATTTGAAGCAGATGAGTCTACAACAAAAATTACGGCTGATTTGTGAAAATCATCAACCTTAATATTTTTCGCAACTACAAAAAGCAACTTGCCGACAATTGCAATTGCCAATATTAAAACTCCTAAAATAATTAATCGTTTATTCATATCCTTTTCCCTTATCTAGTAGCTTAAAACCACACTTAGCGGTTTATTTAACACCAATTCTAATTCTGTATAAATTGGGATTTCAGCATCAACCCCTTTTTCTGCACCAGAACTTATCACGCCTGTTGCCACCCCGCCAACTGCGCCTATTGCAACAGATTTTCCTACACTTGCATCTTTAGCAAGTAGACCAAAAGCCAAGCCTAAGACTGCGCCAACTATTGCCTGAGTTGCAACATTACTTACAACTGAATTAACCTTTCCATCGTTTGAAACAACAAAGTCGATTTTCTCAGTAGAAATATCGTAAACCTTACATTCTGGTGTGCGAATTTGGTTAAATTCAATAACTACACGTCCGTTCATAGAGCCATAAGTTGCGTGTCTTGCTTTTGTCAAAGTTCCATAAACCATACTGCCTTGTGGTGCTACAACACAGTTGTTATAAACCCAATCTTCTGAAAGCACTGCTATAACTTTATCACCAACACTTGCATTAGATGTATTTATAGGAGTTTGCAAATATGTATTAAAAATTGTACCCTTTGAAATTTGACTTACATAACCACGAAGAACATCTTGAGAAACCACGCGTCCTGAACGTTGTTGAATTTCTTGCACATCATTTGAAACTTCTTCAAATGTATATTTTGAAGACTTATTTAATTTTAAATTTTGAGCCTTAGTCGCAAATGTAGACAAATATGTTGCATTAAAAGACTCTTCATAGACTAAATTTAGTTTATTAAATGCTTTTAATATTACTTTATTCAAAGCATTGCTATCTCCATCAAAGTAATAGAACATATTGTTGCCACTCGATTGAAGAACAACAACTGCCAAGTTTTTATTATTTGCAGTTATTCCCAAATAAGGATCATTCTTGCTCAGAATATATTTTTTAGAGGCAAAACTTTTTTCAACAAGTGGCTTTACTGTATTTTTTGAAGTATTTTTCACAAAATACAAGTGAGAAACTGCCCAGCAAGCATTTGCAAACATAAAATAAGTTACGGCGAATAAAAGAGCTAAAAACTTTTTCATTACTTCACGTCCTCATGTTTAATCTCTGTTGTGGTGGTTTGTTTTGTTGTCGTAATAGAACCGTCATCATTGAATTTTACCAAATAATCAATTACACTCAGTAAAAACATTTTATGCATTTGAGGCTTTGTGACTATAAATGCAACGCTTGTAACGGCTACAAAAGTAAGCAACAAAATCAAAACAACCTTTATTGTAACTGCTTTTACTTTGCATATTGCGATAGTTAAAATTAACAATATCCCTAAAATAAATAATGCTAGTATCATAAATCCTTTTCTCTCAATTGTAATTCTATTATAAGATTAAAAGACCTCGACAGACATATTTTAACGCACATTTTAACAATATTTAACGATTTTGAGGTTGCAAAATTCGTTCCATGATTTTAAACAAATCCTCTTCAGAAACCTCTGCTTCAGGATTATTGTTATACTTTTGCCTTAAATCATTATTAATTTCATCTAGCTGTTCTGGTATAATATCACTAAACCTTACATCGACTGTGGTTGGCAAAGTCTGTGTTTGTGTTTGCGTTTGCGAAATTTGATTATTACTATCTGGCAAGTTTTTATTTTCAAACTTAACCTCGACCTCGTCTTTTTGTGTTTCTGGCATTTTTTCAGGTCTAAAATATTCATCCCTTGAAGGTTCTGGAATTTCGTATTTCTCCATTTCACCTGATTTATCATCACCTTTTACCAATTTTTCGACACGAGAGGTAGACCCCTTCTCCTCAGGTTTTGTTTTAGCCTCAAGCAAACTCTTCCACTCCAAAGAGAAGATTGAAAATATAAATATTGTCAAAATCAACAGTAAAAGGACGTTTCTCATATTAGACTCCCAAATTATTCCAATATGTTTTTATCTCTGTAATCAATCGTTGAGCTACAGTCAACTCATTTTGCTTAATATTTTCTTCAATCTTTCTTGCAAGTTCATAAATTTTATTTATACGCAAGTTTCCAGCGGAGCCCTTTATCGTATGCGCTACTTTTGAAGCTTTTTCACAATCACTATTTATTATTAGAGTTGTTAGTTCTTCTATTTGCTCTGACAAATCCTTTCCGAAATCTACTAACAAACCTTCAGAATCTTCTCTTTCAATGCCTAAATCTGCTTTAATTAAGTCTAAAATAGTCAAAAGTTCTTGCTCGTCTTCATTTTTTGCCTCAATAATGTTAGACTCAATTTCACCATTTAGCAAATCGTTGTATTTTTTCAATTTTTCAATTAAACATTCATATTTCAACGGTTTTACCAAATAATCGTCCATGCCTACATCAATACATTTTTGATAATCACTCTGCATTGCATTTGCAGTTAGGGCAATAATCGGAAGATTTTTGAAAGCCTCATCACCTCTTAAAATTTTGGTTGTTTCGTATCCATCCAAAATTGGCATTTGACAATCCATAAACACTAGGTCATAGTTGTTGGCATTTATCGCATCAATCGCTTCATTACCATTGTTTGCAATATCGCAACCAAGGTTAGCCTTTGCCAACATTTTTGAAATAAGTTTTTGGTTGATAACATTGTCCTCAACTAGCAAAATTCTAAGTTTAAAATCAGAATTTGCCTCTATCAAGGTTTGATTTGTAACAACAGAATCGGTAGAATTGTTCATTACAAGAGAAATACACTTTATCAAATCCTCTTTTCTAATCGGTTTTGGTAAATAGCCTTGTATAAATTCTTCAGTATTAGCCCTACAATCCGCCATTTGACCTCGAGAAGACAAAAGAATTATCGGTAAATCTGGAGATTTTTCTCGTACCTTTTGCGCCAAATACAATCCATCATATTCAGGCATGCAATAATCCGATAGAATTAAGTCGTAGTGGTCGTTTACAGTCAATTCGTTAATAGCACTTTCAACAGATTCAACACAAACCGTTTCGCAATCATATTCTTTTAAATAATATTCTACAATCTTCAAATTTGTTTTGTTATCGTCCACGACAAGAATTTTTAAGTCATCTAAAATCTCTTTTGACAAATCCAAAGCTTCTATTTCTGTTTCGTCCACTCCAAATTCAGCTGTAAAAGAGAACTTTGAACCTTCACCCTCTACAGATTCTAGTGTAATTTCTCCATACATCATATTTACAAGATTCTTTGAAATAGCTAATCCCAAACCAGTTCCACCATATTTTCTTGTTGTTGAACTGTCAGCTTGAGTGAAGACTTTAAAAATTTTCGTTTGATTTTCCTCTGAAATTCCAATTCCAGTATCCTCAATATCAAACTGCAATCTAAGTTTTTCATTATTCTTTTCAAGAAGTTTTGCGGTAACGTTAATTTCTCCAATTTCTGTAAATTTAATAGCATTGTTTACAAAGTTATTTAAAACTTGTTTTAATTTAACAGGATCGCCAACAATTCGTTCAGGAACGTCAGAGTAGCACAAAACATTAATCTCAACATCTTTTTTTGAAGCATTAGATGATGCAAGTGTTCCGACATCTTCCAAGAGATTTCTAACATTAAAGCTAATGTTCTCCATAGTCATTTTACCAGCTTCAATTTTTGACAAATCCAAGATGTCATTTAGAAGTTCTAGCAAGATTTCAGAAGATTTTTGGATCTCTGTAACGTAATCCTTTTGTTCTTCTGTTAATTTTGTATCGGCAAGAAGTTGAATAAACCCTAAAATTCCGTTCATAGGAGTTCTAATTTCATGGCTCATATTTGCCAAAAATTCATCTTTTGCACGGTTAGCACTTTCGGCTTGAATTTTTGCCTCTCTCAAAATTTTTTCTTGTTGCCTATCTTCTGTAATATCGTAAGAAATACCTAAAAGTCCCACAACATCACCTTTGTCGTCTAAAATAGGAGTTTTTGTGATTGATACATAATAATCTTCACCCCTAATAAACATGTGCTCTACTTCTCTTGAAATTTGTTTAGAATCAATTACTTTTTTGTCTGTGTTAACAAGCTGTTCGATTGTTTTTTCAGGAGCTAATTTTTCTGTTCTTAAAACCTCGCTCATGCGTTTTCCGATAATATCTTCTTTTCTTAGTCCGTAATAATTTTCGTAACCTTCGTTTATCATAAGAAAACGACCTTCAATATCTTTAATCCAAAGCGCTAATGGAATATTGTCAAACAAAGCTCTCAATTGAGAAGCTTGCTCCTTAACTTTTAAAACAAGTTTCCTTTTTTCTGTAATATCTCTTGAAACACCTTGAACACCAATAACATCACCTGCATTATTATAAAGTGGAGATTTGATGGTTTCTATTAATCTTGAACCTATTTGAGGGTGGTCAATACAGGTTTCAAAGGTGTGAGGCTCTTTTGTTCTCATAATAATTTCATCTTCTTCTTGAAAGCTTTTAGCTATTTCAGGCGAAAATATTTCCTTGTCAGTTTTACCAAGCATCTCATTCATAGACGAAAAGCCCGCCATCACAGCATTTGCTTTTGAAGTACCTTGATAAGTTCCTGTCAAATCTTTAAAGAATATATATTCAGGAGTTGAATTAAGCCAATTAAGCCAAGCCTCAGCTCTTGTTTCTAAATCTAGTTCCATGTAAAACCCTACCTTTACTAAGTGTAACTATATTAGCATGAAATTTTGCAAATGGAAAAAAGTAATGTTATAATTCATTTATGAACAAAAAGATTCTAATTGTTGATGACAACGAAACAAATTTAAAAATTTTAACGCTGATATTAAAAAAAGATGCTTATAACGTTTTGCAAGTAACAGATCCTAAACTTGTAAGAAGTCTTGTTTTGCAAGAGAAGCCTGATTTAATCTTATTAGACGTAAATATGCCCGACATTAACGGCTTTGATTTAGCAGAGCGTCTAAATAAAGACCCTGAGGTTGGAGATATTCCAATAATCTTTGTCAGCGCACTTTCTAACTCATCAGATGTGGCAAAAGGTTTTGCCGTAGGTGCAGTTGATTACATCACAAAACCATACAAGGCAGAGGAAGCTAGAGTTCGTATCAAAACACATCTAAGAATGGTTGAAATGAAAAAAGAACTTGAAGAAAAAAACAAACACTTGATGCAAATCGTTGAGCAACAAGTAAAAAGAACTTCGGAAGCTCAAATGGAAACCATTTTTTCTCTAGCAAAACTTGCTCAATCTCGTGATGACGACACTGGCAAACATCTTGAAAGGGTACAAAAATACTGTTTTGCCTTAGCTACAGAATTATCAAAAAATTCGCCATACAAAAATGAAATATCAAAAAACTTTATAAAAAATATTGTATACGCAAGCCCACTACATGACATAGGCAAAGTTGCAATTTCTGACAGCATTTTATTAAAACCTGGTCGTTTGACACCAGAAGAATTTAATAAAATGAAATACCATACAATTTATGGAGCAGACACACTTTCAGAAGTTCACAAAAAATTTGGAACAAACGATTTTATTGAAATGGGCGTATATATTGCACGTTATCACCACGAACATTGGGACGGTTCGGGATATCCAGAAAACCTGCAAGGTGAAGATATCCCATTATGTGCAAGAATTATGGCTATCGCTGACGTTTACGATGCGCTTGCATCTCGTCGTGTTTATAAAGATGCTTTTCCTCATGAAAAATGTGTAGAAATATTGAAAGAAGGTCGTGGAACTCAGTTTGACCCATATATTTTAGATACGTTCTTGGTAATTAACAAGGATTTCAAAAAAATTAGAGATGAACTTGAAGAATAATTACTACTAAATTAACAGTTTTAAATGGGGCTAAACACCCCATTTTTACTGTCTTTTATTAAGTGTCTTTTATACTCTTATTGTTAACTTTTATTGCACTTTTTGTTGGATATTTAACAAAATGCTTGCCAAAAAGTGTAAAAAGTACTATTATTATTTTTAGAATTACGGAGGAATAAAAAATGAACTTAACAGTTACCCCATACAGAGTAAATAATACAAATATTTCATTTGCAAGCAAAACAAAACAAACTAACCCTCAAAGAACGGTTAATCCAAATGCCCCAAAAGACTACATTGCAACTCCTGATGCGTTTAAAAAGGAATCTTTTAACGTTGATGTAGCTTTAGGGCAATTAAAAAATATTAAAGACGATAAATCTGGTTCACCTAGAGAAAAATTTAACGTTAAAAATATTGCGATTATGAAAAGCATTTTGACAGATGCTCCAGAAAAATGGAACTCTGTTCATGCTTTAGCTAAAAAAGATTACATCTCAGGTAACAGCGTCGTAACTTTTGCAATGCAAGACACTGAAAAACTTGACACTATCAAGGATTATTCAGATGTAAAAAACGCACAAAATAACCCTAGATACACAGAAGCACAACTTCTTCTTTTAAACAGAAAAGCTGATGCAAAAACTTTAAAACACACAAAACCGTTGACAAAAACTAGTCTTAGCCCTGAAAACATTGTTGCTATGTCTGGTTTTAAATCAGACTTTTTAGAAAAAGCAGCTAACAGAGTGGCAGAAGTTGAAAAAGAAACTTGCGACAACAATACAAAACAAGTTATTTTCACATGCGACCACTCAGACAGGCAAGCCTTCAACATAGTTGCAAAAGACAACAAAAACACCGTTTACACAGTTCTTGTTGATAAAAATATGAACAAAGAAGCGGTTGAAACATCTAACATTTACAGGACTAAAAAAGGTAACATTTACCAAATAAAAAAAGTAAACGATTTGAGAAACAACACCATTTCAAAGGTTCGTTTACAAGCCGATAAAAACGGTTACCCTACCGTAACTAACGAGGTTAGGGTTATCAAAGATAAAAACAACAAAGTTGTAAGAACTGAATATACAGCCCCATCAGAAATTCCTAGCATTTTTGATATCAAATACCAGTACCCAAACGGAAAAGAAGAAATCGTTTCTTCTGGTAAATTCGATAAGAAAACTGGAATTACATCAATTAAAAAGAACATGATTTCTTTAGATGGTACAAGAACTGATTATTTATACGAAAATGACGAAAACGGTAACAGAATTTCTGATTACAAAATTACAGACAAAAACGGTAAAGTTCTTTTGAAAAAAAGCGCTACTTTTGAAGTTGTTGCACCAAACAAAATCATTTCATCTAATAACGACGACAAATATGAAATCACATTGAGCGACAAATCTATTGATGTTAAAGATTTAAAACGTCCCGAAAGAGAAATTGTATCTCTTGACATCGACAAGAAAATTCAAGGTAACAAAAAAGCTATTTTGACTTCTTTAAAAGAAATGCCAGGTGAAGAATTAATCAAAGTGGCTCAATCAACTAAAACTCTAGTTGGTATCGATAGCCCTCTTGAATCTTATTATGCACCTGCAGACAAATCTATCCACTCTGGAGACCAATTATTCGTTGTTTTACACGAACTTGGACATGCTAGAGATATGAGAGATGTTAACTTGAACTCTAGTTTAAAATTAAACGAAACTATTGGCAAAGCAATCTTTGCTGACGAAAAATTAAACAAGACTTTTGATGAAGAAAAGAAAAACTTTAACAAAGCATTCCCTGATGCACAACGTGATCACATCGATTACTTCATCAATACTCTAAACCACTACGGCGGAGAAGTCGGCGGTCTTAGAGAAACAATCGCAGAAAGCAACGCATTGTTGACAACTCCAAAAACTATGGAATTATTGGCTATTCGTTCTCAATATCTACAACAATACTTCCCTAGAACAATCGCTCATCTTTCTGAAACTCTTAACAAAGAAGCAGTATAAACTATTATTTTAAATCTTTCTAAGGAAAAGCGCTGTTTGCATTAATAAACGGCGCTTTTAACTATTTATTTCCTTGTTACAAGGTTATTTTGTAAAATGACAATAATACTTTTAACATATATTCACAATGATTGAACTCTTTTGAAAGTTAGGATATATTATAATTATTGAAATAAGGAGAAATTTAAATGAAAAAACAAATTATCACAACTCTATGCGTATCTGCTCTATTAGTTTCTAGCACAGCATTTGCTGCAACTGCTTCAAAAAGCTTCGGAGGTTTTACTTTCAACATAGACACTCCAACTACACAAACTCAAACAACTCAACAAACACAACGAGCAAAAACATTATCAGCTAATCAAGTTGCTATGAAAAAACAAATTAACAATATCGTTAACACAGCAACTACAGCATCTAAAAATTATGAATCAGCAGTTAACGGTTTGTCTACTGCATTATTACCTGCAAACAAACAAACAGAATTAGCTAACCAAAAAGCAGCTATTCAAAAAGCTACAAAAGATGCTATGACTGTAAATATTAAAGTTGCAGAAAATGGCGCTATTACATTAACAAATTACTTGAACTCTGCAGAAG
>CAVFBQ010000151.1:12930-20842 GCA_963620455.1 uncultured Eubacteriales bacterium | reverse complement strand
TGAGTAAGATGTATAGACGAGCGCCAGTGAAATTATTTTACTGGCGCTTTAGTATGTCATTCCAATAAAACAATGCGACCATGAAATTTAGTGTGGCATAATATGTAACACTAAATCTTATGTCATTTTGCTCGTATTTTAAATGTCTTAATTGCAAGAAATCTTGTTTTTGATATAATTTTATTAAAAGTGAGGTTTCTTGTTATGAAAGATATGTTGGATAAAATTAAGCAGATTGAAGAAAAATACAATGAATTAGGGTTAACTCTTTCTGATCCTGCTGTAATTCAAGATTATAATAGATTTAGAGATTTGTCTAAACAAAGAAAGTCAATGGAAGAAACTGTTGAACTTTATTATGCTTGGAAAAATGCTGTAGATGCTATTAACGATGCAAAAGAAATGATAAAATCTGAATCAGATGAAGAAATGAAAAGTTTTTTGAAATCTGATATAGAAGAAAATGAAGCAAAAATCGTTGAATATGAAGAAAAAATGAAAATATTACTTCTTCCACGTGACCCTATGGACGACAAAGATATTATGTTAGAAATCCGTGGTGGTGCTGGTGGTGATGAAGCTAACATATTTGCTGGTGATTTAGCTCGTATGTATTTAAAATTTGCTGATAAACAAGGCTGGACTACTCAAATTCTTTCAAAAACTGAATGTGAAGCGGGTGGTTACTCAGAAATTATCATATCTATAAAAGGTGATGCTGTATATTCAAAATTAAAATATGAATCAGGAGTTCACCGTGTTCAACGTGTTCCTCAAACTGAATCTCAAGGAAGAGTTCACACATCAACTGCAACAGTAGCTGTAATGCCAGAAGTTGATGATGTTGAAATTGAAATTAAGCCAGAAGATATTGAAATGTCTACAGCTCGTTCGGGTGGTGCTGGTGGTCAAAACGTTAACAAAGTAGAAACTGCTGCTCGTTTATTCCACAAACCGACAGGTATTATGATTTTCTGTACAGAAGAACGTTCTCAATTGCAAAACAAAGAACGTGCAATGCAAATTTTGAAAGCTAAGTTGTATGATTTAGAAGTTCAAAAACAAACAAAAGAAATCACTGACTTGCGCCGTTCACAAGTCGGTTCTGGTGATAGAAGTGAACGTATCAGAACGTACAACTTCCCTCAAGGTCGTCTAACAGACCACCGTATCGGTCAAAACTTGAATGTGTGGACTGTAATAGATGGCGATTTAGACGAACTTTTACATTTATTGATTGAATATGACCAAAAATTGAAATTAGAAAAATTGGCAGAAGTAAATTAAAATGCAAAAGTTGAGAAAATGTATTGGCTGTGGTGAGTTAAAAGATGCATTGCAACTGATTAAAATAACAAATGATAGAATTAATAATGAGGTCGTTTTGAATCCAAATTCTAAAATATTTGGCAGATCTGTATATCTTTGTTATAATAAATTGTGTATTGGAAATGCATTAAAAAAAGATAAAATTTCAAAAATACTGAAATGTGCAATTCCAGAAGAATTGAAAGGAAAATTGGTTAAAATTGAGTAATATTAGAGTAAGTGAATTAGCAAAAGAAGTAGGTTTAACAAGCAAAGAGGTAATTGAAAAATTAGCTCAAATTCAGATTGTCGTTAAAACCCACTCAAGTTCAGTAACACCTGAACAATGTAAAAGGTTAAAAGATTTCATTGCTGGTGGCTCTAAAGTCGAAGTTAAAAAGCCAAAAGCTTTCATTGTAAAAAAAGCAAAAACTGAGGCAAAACCTGAAGTTCGAGTTATTGAAAAAGAAACTGTGAAACCAGAAGAAAAATCGCTAATTGAAAGGGCGGAAAGAAAAGTTGACACTTCAAATACAACAACAGAAAAAACAGAAGAACATACACAATCTGAACAACAAAGAGTTCAAGTTGTTAAAAAGGTTCAACCAGTCAACCGTTTAGAAATCGTAAGACGAGCAGCAAGACCTCAGGATAAAGCTACAAAAACTTCTGGAAAAATAGATAGAAACGTAAAAGCTGGAGGTAAAAAGCCTTCTGATAACGCAAACAAACCTATTGAACGTCATATAATATCACAAGATATTTATGAAAATAAAGGTAATTACGGTTCTAAGCACAAACCTGATTCAAAAAGAAAAGATAAAATTTCTAAAGAAGAAGAACAAGAAAGAATTTCTTTAGAAAAGGCTGCTGCTCAAAAACATA
This sequence comes from uncultured Eubacteriales bacterium, assembly GCA_963620455.1. Classification (GTDB taxonomy): domain Bacteria; phylum Cyanobacteriota; class Vampirovibrionia; order Gastranaerophilales; family Gastranaerophilaceae; genus UBA6984. The sequence goes on along the minus strand of CAVFBQ010000151.1, from coordinate 18,649 downwards.
AAAAACATGTTCACAAAGAAGAAGAAAAAGAAGCTGTAACAAAATTAGTTGTAACAACAGCCATGACTATTCAAGAATTAGCGGATAAGATTCAAAAAACTCCAGCCGAAATTGTTAAATTCTTGATGTTAAATGGTATTATGGCAACTGTTAACCAATTGATTGATGTTGATGTAATTAAGAAAGTTTGTGCTGAATATGGCTTAGAAGTTCTTGATGAAGACTTAGATGCATACGTTCAACAAGAGATGGCTAAAGAAGAACAAAAAGAAGCTTTAAAAGCAGATGAAAAGAACATGGTTCGCAGAGCACCTGTTATTAGTATTATGGGACATGTTGACCATGGTAAAACAACTTTATTAGATAGCATTCGTGCTTCAAAACACAAAATTGTAAATACCGAAGTTGGTGGTATCACTCAATCAATAGGTGCTTACACAATTTATCTTGATAATGGTAAAAAGGTTGTATTTTTAGATACTCCAGGTCACGAGGCATTTACTGAAATGCGTGCCAGAGGTGCTAAAGCAACTGATATTGCAATTTTGGTTGTTGCAGCTGATGACGGTATCATGCCTCAAACAATTGAAGCTATTAACCACGCAAAAGCCGCTGAAATTCCAATTATTGTTGCCGTAAACAAAATTGATAAAGCTGGTGCAGACCCAGATAGAGTTTTAACTCAATTAACTGAACACGGACTTGTTCCAGAAGCATGGGGTGGCGATACTATTACATGCAAAGTTTCAGCACTTCAAAGGCAAGGTATTGATGAATTGCTAGAATACATCTTGTTGGTAGCTGAAATGCAAGATTTAAAAGCAAATCCAAATACAAATGCTTCAGGTGTTGTAATTGAAGCTAACTTAGATAAAGGTAAAGGGCCTGTTGCGACATTATTGGTTCAAAACGGTACATTAAACACAGGTAACTGTGTTGTGGTTGGTACTGCTTGCGGTCGTGTAAGAGCTTTGATTTCAGATTCAGGCGAAAAAATTATGAGTGCAGAACCTTCAACTCCAGTCGAAATTTTAGGTTTAACAGAAGTTCCTCAAGCTGGTGACAAGTTTGAAGTAGTTGCAAATGAAAAAGAAATGAAAGCAATTATCGAAAAACGTAAAGAAACTGAAAGAACAAAACGTCTAGATGAAATGTTACCTGCACACATCAGAAAAGAAGCTGTTTCAGGCGAAGCGGATGTTCCACAATTGAACTTAATTATTAAAGCCAATACACATGGTGCTGCAGAAGCTGTGTCGCAAGCTATTGCTCAAATGGATTCAGATGAAATTGATACAAAAATTATTCACGTTGGTGTTGGTGATATTTCAGAAGCGGACGTAATGTTAGCCTCTGCCTCAAAAGCTTTAATTTTAGGCTTTACAGTTAAAGAAGATTCTAACGCCATGGCTGCCGCAGAACGTGAGCATGTAATTATCAAAAAATATGATATTATTTATCAAATTCTTGAGGATATGGAAAAAACAATGTTATCCTTGCTTGAACCAGAAGTTAAAGAAGTTGAACTTGGTAAAGCAGAAGTTCGTCAAGTATTTACAATAGGTAAAACAACTAAGATTGCAGGTTGTTATGTTACTGAAGGTAAAATCGTACGTAGTAAGACGGCTATTCTTAAGCGTGATGGTGTTGAAATCTTTAAGGGTGCAATTGACCAATTGAAACGTTTTAAAGATGATGTAAAAGAAGTTGCACAAGGTTTTGAATGTGGTATTTCATTTGCTAAGTTCAATGACCTTAAAGAAGGCGATATAATTGAAGTTTCAACGACAGAAGAAGTTGAACGTAAGAGTTTATAATTTAAAATTAGAGTAGGTGTCCAATGAGTAGTAATTTACGAAATGAACGAGTAAGAAAAGAATTAATGCGAGAAATTTCGGACATCTTGCGTAAAGAAATTCGAGGTTTAGCTGGTGTAATTTCAATTACAGATGTTGAAGTTAGCCATGACAACTCTTTTGCAAAAGTTTTTTATAGCGTTTTTGGCTCAGAAGAACAAAAGAAAAAATCAATAGATACAATTAATGCAAGCGTTTCTAAGATTAGATATGAAGTTGGTAGACGAATTCGCTTGAGATTAACTCCTGAATTGAGATTTATTCCTGATGATTCAATTGAACGTGGTTCAAGGGTTACTGAAATTTTAAATAAAATTTCACGCGGAGAAGTTTAATTGTTTGGCTTTTTGAATGTCTATAAACCAGTTGGCAAAACATCACATGATGTTGTAGCTTATTTTCGTAAAATTTTAAAAATTAAAAGGATTGGTCATACCGGAACATTAGACCCTTTTGCAGAGGGAGTTTTGCCTATTTGTATTGGAAATTCCACCCGTTTAATTGAATATTTACCTGATGATAAAGCCTATTTAGCTTTTGTACAGTTTGGAAAAGCTACAGATAGTTATGATATAGAGGGTAATATTACTTTTGAAAGCAATAAAAAGGTTACTTTTGAAAATATTGAAAACGCATTAAAAAAGTTTGAAGGTGAAATTGAACAATTGCCACCGATATATTCTGCGATAAAAGTAAATGGTAAAAAACTTTATGAATATGCTCGAGATGGTAAAAGTGTAGATATTCAGCCTAGGAAAGTTACGATATCTAAGATTGAATTAAAATCTTTTGATTATGACACTCAGCAAGCCCAAATTTATATTGAATGTTCAAAAGGAACTTATATCCGTTCAATAGCAAATGATTTAGGGCAGAATTTAGGTTGCGGGGGATATTTAACTAGATTAATTCGCACTAAGGCTGGTAATTTTTTACTCCAAAACTCAATAAAAATGGAGGATTATAATTCCAAAGAATTTGTAGAAAATAACTTAATTGAGCCAATCAGCATGCTAAGCTATCCAATATATAATTTAAACGATGCTGAAAACATTGATGCCTCAAATGGAAGACCTCTTCTTAACAAAAGTATTAATAATGACGAAAATATTATTTTGGTTTATAATAATTGTATAAAGGCTGTTGCAAGTTCTAGCAATGGAAGTATCAAAGTCAAGAAGGTATTTAATAATGTTTAGAAAAATATATGCTCTTATAGTTGTGTTAGTGATGTCATCTTCAATCGCTTTTGCAGGTGATTTAACTACGTATTGTGCACAATCTTATGATATGTCAAAGGGCGGAACTAAGTTTATAACTGCAATTACGGGTATGAACTTTTTATCTCGAGCTATAGCAAATTCAGTTGTAAAAAATGAACTAAAAAAAACTACTGGTGCTAAAGGTTTTAAGGTTAAAATGAACTCTTTTAGTGCAAAAGATTTGGTAGATGGACGCTTTAAGGGACTTAATATCTCAGGGAAAAACTTAAATTTTGATGGTGTTTACGTTACTGATTTTAGTGCTAATACTGTATGTGACTTTAATTATGTTAAAGCAACGACAAAAGATATAAAATTCAAAGAAAACTTTATTATGAAGTATAATATGACAATTTCTGATGTTGATTTAAGAAAAACTCTATTGTCTAAAAATTACTTAACTTTCTTAAATTCATTAAACATTAGAGTTGGGGCTTTAAATTTAATGGAGTTGAAGGATGTTGATGTTAAGTTAAAAGCTGATAAATTTTACTTTACTTTAAAAATGAATAACCAAATTTTTGGTAAAAATATTCCTGTAAATTTGAATTTATCATCAAAAATGAAAATCGAAAGCGGACAATTTAAAGCTTCTGAAGTTACATTAGAAAACTTTAATCAAAAAGTTAGTTTGACACAGTTAACAAATGTATTAAATTTAATAAATCCATTGAATTTTACGGTTGATGTGTTAAATAATAAGAATACAAAAGTTGCACTTAACAATTTTGATATAAAAGGCAACAATATTATGTTAGATGGTACGGTTTTTGTACCTAAAAATACAGAACAAAAGAAATAGTGTGGGATTATGAACGCGTTTCAAAAAATTGGATTATTAATAGTTGCAATATTAGCTGTTGTTTACGTAAAAATGGCATTCTTTGGTAGTCAAGATGTAATTGTTGATGAGCCACAAACACCAACAGAAACTCAAGTGCCAACAGAAGAACAAGCAGAAAAAGAAGAACCTAAACAAACAAAAGACTATGTATATGTATTCTTTGTCGCTCACAATTCAAAAGGTGAAGAAGTATACAGAGCAGTAAGACGTGAATATGTACCAGAGGTTGACGGGTCATCACGTTTAAAATTTGCTTTGAAATCATTGGTTAATGGTCCATCAACGAAGGAAAAGAAACTCGGTGTTTATACAGAAGTTCCTGCTGGTACGCGCTTAATATCAGTTACTGAAGCTCCATCAAAAGTTGTTATCAACTTAAGTGGTGAATTTGAATTGGGTGGCGGAACTGACGGACTTTATAAAAGATTGTTTCAATTGATTAAAACATCGAAAAGAAATTCAAACTTGCCAATATACTTACAACTTAATGGAACTCAAGTTGACGTAATTGGTGGAGAGGGCATTATGATTAACCAACCATTAACAGAGGATTTTGCTAATGAATAAAGATTTAGATTATTATTTGAATTTAGATTGGACAATAATTGAAGGTACTGATTTGGACTTCAATGGTAATCCATATTTTTATATTGAAATTAAAGAAATTCCAAGTTTTGCATTTTGTGCAAAAACTATAGAAAAAGCAAGAGACAACTATAAACATCAATTAAAACTCCAACTGATGTTGATGCTTGAAGATGGCGATGAAATTCCAGAACCAGGTGAAGATGAAGATGATGTTGATTGGGAAAGCCTTTGCCCTGGTGGTTAATTCGTTATGTTAAGACGTTTTATTGAAAAAGTTTCATCTCATGCTGTATTGATATTTGTATCGTTATTGTCAATTTTTCCTTTTATTTGGTTAATTTCGACTTCTTTAAAAGGTGCAAATGAAAATATTTTTGCCTATCCTCCTGTAATTATTCCAACCGATTTTACTTGGGAAAACTATATAGGGGTCTGGCAAAAAGTAGACTTTATGGCATACTTTTGGAATAGTATGATTGTTGCTGGATTCACGGTTCTACTAAATCTGATTTTGTCATCACTTGCAGCTTATCCGTTGGCAAGAATGAATTTTGCAGGAAAGAAAATAATATTTTTCGCTATACTAGCAACAATTATGGTTCCATTTCAGGCAATTATGTTGCCTGTATACCTAATTACAATTAAATTGAATATGATGGATACCGTGAATAATTTTATGGGCTATATTGGGCTTGTAATGCCTTTTGCTGTGAGTGCGTTTGGTATATTTTTAATGCGTCAAGCGTTTATGACAATTCCAAGAGAGATGGAAGAAGCAGCAATTGTCGATGGTTGCAATGTGTTTCAAGTGTTTGGGAGAGTTATATTACCAATGGTAAAACCGTCATTAGCTGTATTAGCAATATTTACATTTATTGGTTCTTGGGGTGAATTTTTATGGCCAAGTATTGTTTTAACTAAAGAATCAATGTATACACTGCCAGTTGGGGTAAATAACTTGCAAGGTATGTTTAGTTCAAATTGGCGATTTATTGCAGCAGGTTCAATTTTATCAACAGTTCCGATCTTGATTTTCTTTTTATCAATGCAAAGATATTTTATATCTGGCGAAAATGAAGGAGCAGTAAAAGGCTAAATCTTTAAATTTTATAAAAGCATGAAAAGGCGCGGGTTTCGGCTAAAACCCGCGCCTTTTCTAAGAAATTTAA